>NZ_CP117523.1:310713-621427 GCF_036812735.1 Terrisporobacter glycolicus ATCC 14880 = DSM 1288
TAGATTCAAATGGATACATTCTTACAAACTCTCATGTTATTTCTGATGGAGAGGCTAAACAAGTAAATGTTTTATTTAACGATGGTTCAAGTGCTAATGGAAATGTGGTTTGGTATGATTCACAATTGGATTTAGCTGTAGTAAAAGTAAATAAAACTGGACTTACTCCAGCAGAACTTGGGGATAGTGATAAAGTTTCAATTGGTGATATATCAATAGCCATAGGTAACCCACTTGGATTAGAATTACAAAGAACAGTTACACAAGGTATAATAAGTGGCCTAGATAGAACTATAAAAACTAAACAAGCTACTATGACAGGTCTAATTCAAACAGATGCAAGTATAAACTCTGGTAATAGTGGGGGACCATTATTAAATGAAAGAGGCCAAGTTATAGGAATAAATACAGCCAAAACATCTGAAGGTGAAAGTTTAGGCTTTGCTATTCCAATTAATCAAGCAAAAGAAATAATACAATCAGTAATTAAAGACGGAAGTTATAAAAAAGTAACATTAGGTATAAAAGGATACGATGCATCAACTTATGCAGCTTATGCCCAGTCTCAAGGACAACAAGTAGCTACCGACGAAGGTGTATTTGTTGGAGAAGTAGTAGACAATTCTCCAGCTAAAAAAGCAGGAGTTAAAGCAGGAGATATAATAGTTAAATTAGGGGATACAAAATTAACAAGTATGTCAGACTTAACTAAACGTTTATATGAATATAAAAGTGGTGATAAAACAACTTTAGTAGTAAATAGAGATGGTAAAGAAGTAAAATTAAACGTAAGTTTTTAATAACAAATATAAATAAAAATAGTGAGGAGCATTATCCTCACTATTTTTTTACACATAATAAGTTCCACAATATAAATTTAATTTATATTGTGGTTTAGAGATTAAATTATTACTATATTATATATAAATACAAAAAGAAAGAAGATGAAAAATATATGAAAAATCTTGTAGTCTTCTATTCATTAGAAGGTAATACAAAACTAATAACAGATATTATAGCCCAAAAAACTAATGCAGATGTGTTAGAACTAAAACCAAAGAAAAAGTATCACAATTCAGGGTTTAAAAAATATTTTTGGGGAGGAAGAAGTGTATTATTTAAAGAAAAACCAGAACTTTCATCATATAACATAAATATAGACGATTATGATAATATTTTTATAGGAACACCTATATGGGTTGGTACTTATGCATCTCCTTACAATACTTTTTTAAATCAGGAAACTATATGTGATAAAAATATATACTTATTTGCTTGTCATGGAGGTGGTGGAGCAGATAAATTCTATAAGAATATAAAAGAAATGATTCCAAAGAATAATTTTAAAGGAGAAATTGATTTTAAGGATCCCCTAGAAGAAGGTAAAGAAGAAGTATTAGATAAAATTAATACTTGGTTAAATAACGTATATTTAAATAACTAAATATCAATAGATAAAATAAATACTGTTTATTTACAAAAAGAAGAATGAAAATGGGAGAGTATTATGAATAAGATAATGATATTTGGAGCAGGTCAAGCTGGAAATATGATATCAAATTGGATAAATGGAGATTTTGAATTATTAGGATTTATAGATAATGATCCAAATTTATGTGGAAAATGTAAGGATGGCAAAAGAATCTATTCGGCTAAAGAATCTGTAAAATTTATGCCGGATATTATTGTTATCGCAGTTCTAAACAAAGAAGCATCTGAAGAAATTCAACTACAATTAAAGTTATTAGACTATAAAGGAATGGTATTTGATATTAATGATTTTAAACATTATATTGATATAAGATTGGCATCACTAAGATTAATTGCATCAGAAATAAATGAGCAAAAATTAGATGGAGAAGTTGCTGAATTAGGTGTATATAAAGGCAAGTTTGCATCAGAAATAAATAAACTTTTTCCAAATAAAAAACTATACCTCTTCGATACTTTTGAAGGATTTTATGATGAAGATCTTGAGATAGAAAGAAGTCAGGGGTATTCAAAAGCCAAAGAAGGAGATTTTTCAGATACTAATGTTGAGCTGGTAAAGGATAGACTTTCATATCAAGAACAAGCAGTGTTTATAAAAGGTCATTTTCCTGAAAGTATAAAAGAAAATTTGCCAAGTTTTTGCTTTGTTAGTTTAGATACTGATTTATATAAACCTACTTATGAAGGATTAAAAATATTTTATCCAAAGCTTGTTAAAGGTGGAATGATTATAGTACATGATTATAACAGTAGTCAATTTCCGGGAGTAAAAAAAGCTGTAAAAGAATATTGTAGTGAGAACAATATTTTTATTGTGCCATTATGCGATATGCATGGTTCGGCAGTATTAACAAAGTAATAAATAAAAAATTGCTATATCTATTAAGATATAGCAATTTTTTATTTATTATTCATTTGTAGCTTTTACATGGCATGAACCACTTGATGGACAAGAAGAACAACCACTGCAACCGCCCTTATTATTTGATTTATTTTTAAACATCCTAAATAGGATAAATGCTGCTGCTAATACGATTGCACCACCAATAATATATTCTATAGAAGCATTATTTTCAAGTATAAGATTTCCGATTACATTTACTAATAAAGCAACTACCCAAGCTAGTATAAATTGATAAGATAAAGATATCATCATCATTTTATTTCCGTATTCTTTTCTCATAGTTGCAAGAGCTGCTATACATGGAGTATATAGTGCAGAAAATGCTAAGAATGAAAGTGCTGTAACTCCAGTAAATACAGTAGGTAAAACTTTAGCTAAATTACTACCAAATAAAACTGACATTGTGTTTACAACTATTTCTTTAGCACCAAGTCCTGTAAGTATAGAAACTGAAATTCTCCAGTCTGTAAATCCTAAAGGAGCAAATAATGGAGCCAGTAACTTACCAAATAAAGCTAAGAAACTATGGTTAATATTTTCAGTAAATCCATTTAAGTTAAATGATGATAAGAACCATATAACTACTGACATGGCAAACATTACAGTAATAACTCTTATTAAAAATCCTTTAGATTTGCTCCAAGTGTTTTTTAATAAAGCTGATAAAGTAGGAACTCTATATTCTGGTAACTCAAGAACAAAAGGCTCTGCTTGAGTTTTGTATACTGTTTTGTTTAATACTAAAGCGACTAATATTGCCACAACTACTCCTAATATATATAAAGATGTAGTAACGATAGCTTTATGTCTTGGGAAGAAGATTGATACGAATAAAGCATATATAGGTAATTTGGCACCACAAGTCATAAGTGGAGAAATTAATGCTGTTATCTTTCTATCTTTTTCACTTTCCAAAGTTCTAGTTGCCATTATTGCTGGAGATGAACACCCAAGTCCCATAACCATAGGTATGAATGCCTTACCAGATAAACCAACTCTATACATGATTCTATCCATTAAAAATGCTGCTCTTGACATATATCCACTATCTTCAAATAATGATATTCCTAAGAATAAAGTGAAAATTAATGGGAAGAATGGTAAAGTACCAGCTACACCACCAAGAACACCATCAACTATAAGGGATTTAAACCATAAGCTTGAACTAGCTAACATACCGTCAACAGGAGTCATTACATAAGCTTCTATTGCTTCTCCAAGCCATTCTTGTAAAGGCCCACCAACCCAATCGAAAGTAAACTTAAATAATAAAAGTAAAATTCCTATGAAAATTGGGTAAGCAAGTATAGGATTAAGAACAACATCATCTATACGATCACTTATTGATTTTTTCTTAATTGAAGGAACTATAGTTGCATCAGATATAATTTCTTCTATTTTTTTATAAGTTTCAGTTTCATTTCCGAAATTTACAGAGTAATTAATACTAGATTTTGAAGCATTTTCAATTACAGATTTAATATTTTCTAAACCAGCTTTTTTCTTTGCTACTATAGGAAGGATAGTAACGTTAAGATTTTTACCTAGTTTATCATAATCTAATTTTATCCCTTTAGCTTCAGCTAAATCAACCATATTAAGTAAAATAACTATTGGTTTATTATATTTCATAAGTTGAGTAGTAAGGTATAAGTTTCTGTCAAGATTAGAAGCATCTACTATATTTACTATTACATCAACATTTCCTTGTTCTAAAAAATCTTTCGATACTTTTTCCTCGTTAGAGAAAGTATCCATGGCATATATACCAGGTAAATCTACTATTTTTATATTATCATCTAAATAGCCTTCCTTTTTTTCAATTGTTACCCCAGGCCAGTTACCTACATATTGATTAGAGCCTGTTAACGAGTTAAAAACAGTAGTCTTACCAACATTAGGGTTACCGAATAAAGCTACGTTAATCAACTAAATCACCTCGCTGTCTTTTAAATAAATATTTTTAGCATCAGATTTTCTTAAAGCTAAGTTAAGTCCTCTAAAATTTACTATTATTGGATCTCCTAATGGAGCAATTTTCTTTATTTTTATTTCAGTATTAGCAATGCATCCTAAAGCAAGAAGTCTTTTTGCTAATCTTTCGTCACCATCTATATTATTAATTGTACCAATTTGGCCAACTTTTAAGTCGTAAACAGTCATCATTAACACCTCCTAATGAGTTTCATTATCAATTAAATTATAACTATATTTAGTTCATATGTCAATATAATCATAATTTTAATATTATATTTTTAAAAGTCATATAAAAAAATTTAAAATATAGAGGTTTTTAACTATATATTGTATTATAGTATTAGGTTGAAAAATGGAGATGAAAATTAATGAAAACTAAAAAGATGACATTTTTAGGTTTGATGGTTACATATAGCTTAGTATTATATATATTTGAAACTTATATACCTAACCCATTAATAGCTATTTTCCCAGGAGCTAAGCTGGGTTTATCGAATATAATAACACTTATATCATTGATAATTTTGGGTGTAAAGGACACTTGTATAATACTAACTGTTAGAATTATATTATCTTCTATTTTTGCTGGACCTATTTCATACTTATTATTTAGTGTAGGTGGAGCTTATCTAAGTTTGATATGTATGTATTTAGCTAGTAAAATAAAAGGTTTTTCTATTATAGGAGTGAGTATTGTAGGGGCCATAGGGCATAATATAGGACAATTATTAGTAGCGAGTATAATAGTACAAAATATTAATATGGTAGGGTATTTACCATTTATGCTTATAGCATCTTTGGTTACGGGGATGTTTGTAGGGTTAGTATCAAAGTATTGTTGCCCAAAATTGACAAAATTTTCCGTGAAATTGTTGACAAAGAATAACAATTTTTGATAAAATTAAATAAAATACATGTTGATAGTGGTGGTTTTTATGGATAAAAGTGAATTAGAAGCACTAAAGAAGGAAATTGAAGAAGTAAGAGAATTAATAAATACGTATATTGAATATCCTGAAATCTTTAGGGATGAGCTAGTTGAGTCAAGTAAGAAAATAGATATGTTAATAAATGAATATATAAAACAAGCAAGCGACCCACAGTAATGTGGGTTTTTTTGTATATATTTTGTGATTTTAAATAAGAAATATGAGTATACTAAAATATAAATATTAAAGCAAATTTTATTTTTGAGTTTATTATAATTTAAAGGTGATTATATGTTTGTTTCTAAATTAATTCGTAGTATGGTTATTATAATAATCGCTTGTATTTTGTTAAAAATTATACAATTTTCCTTAAAAAGTTTATTTAAAATCACAAAGTTTGATGAGAGATACGAAGATACTCTTTGCAGTGTATTGTGTTCTGTGTCATACTATATAATGTTTTGTTTAAGTGTAATATTGATTCTTAGAGAGTTTGAAATTGTTGATGCGACTGCCTTTGGTTCAATTGTTACAGGTGCTAGTATAGTTGGGATTGTAGCTGGGGTAGCATCTCAAAGTATATTAAAAGACATATTTAATGGATTTTTTATTCTATTTGAAAAACAAATTCATGTAGGAGATTTTATTGTAATAAATGAAGAGTTTAAAGGAAGCGTAGAAGAAGTTGGAATAAGAAGTGTAAGTCTTAGAGATTGGGATTTAAAAAGAATTACCATACCAAATGGTAATATTAATAGCATAAGAAACTATAGTAAGGATGTAATGAGAGTTATTGTTCATGTTAGAGTTTCTTATGAAGAAGATCCTATGAAAGTTTTAGAATCCCTGCAAGAGGTATGTAATATAATGAATGAAAAATATAAGGGCTACCTTGTAAAATTAAGACCATCTAGTTATTTGGGATTTAAAGTATATGGAATAACGGATATAGAAAAAATATCTATAGGTGCAAAATATACAATTACAGGTGTCGTTAATTCAGAAAAATATTTTGCCATATTGAGAGAAGCTAAGTTACAGGTTTTAATTGTGCTTAAGAAAAATAATATTAAGATAGGATACCCTACAAATATAAATATTTTATCAAATGAAGATAATATAAATGAATAATTATAAACCATAATTGAAAATGAAGAATAAAAACATATACTATACTAATATTATATATATAATATTAATATATGATTCTAAGGGGGACAAAATGGGGGACATAATATTAAAAAATCAGGAAATAATCATAAAACTCCTATTAGCGGTTTTAGTGGGCGGTTTTACAGGCTATGAAAGAGAAAAGTCAAATCAGTTTGCTGGTTTTAGGACACATATTTTAGTATCTATTGGATCATGTATTACATCTATTATAGCACTAGATTTATTTACTAAGTATAGTGGAGTTAGTACAATGGATCCAGCTAGGTTACCAGCACAAGTATTGTCAGGAATAGGCTTTTTAGGCGCAGGAGCTATATTAAAAAACTCTAATGGAATAAGAGGTCTAACAACTGCAGCAGGCATATGGACTACAGCCTGTATTGGCATAGCTATAGGATATGGTCAATACGTACTTGGAATCACATCATGGATATTAGTAATGGCAACATTATATGTGTTGAAAAATTTTGACAAGGTAATAGCTAAAAGAAGTCAGACAGTATTAAAAGCAACAATAACAAGCTTAGATGTAACATCTACCATATTCAATACTATCAAAGCCTCTGAAATAGCTATTAAAAATTTTCAAATAATAACAAAATCAGATACCATATGGGAAATTGTATTTTTAATTGAATATGATAGAAGATTAATACTGGATGAACTAATTATACAGTTAAAGAATATTAACCATGTAATAAATATGGAATATATAAAGTGATTTTAAGTAAAGTACTATTCTGTTTTGGAAATAATAAAATAAGGTAATCTAATAAGTTGTTTATTGGATGAATAATTTACTAAGGAGTGAAAATAATGGAGAGAAATGCGGTAGAAAACAAGTTTAAATGGACCATAGATGAAATGTATCTCAATGAAGGGGCTATAGAGAAAGATATACAAAAAGTAAATGAATTAATTGAGGAAGCCAAAAAATATAAAGGAACTTTAGCTGATAGTGAAGAGAATTTATACAATGCGTTAAACTTATCAGAACAAGCATCTAGAATACTTCAAAATTTATATGTGTATACTCATATGAAAAGTCATGAAGATACTAGAATAAATAAAAACCAAGGAAATGCCACTAAAACAGATATGTTATCTACAGAATTATCAATGGCTACATCTTATATGGTACCAGAAATAATAGCAATGGATAATGAAAAGCTAGAAAACTATTTAAAAAGTGAAAAATTATCTCACTATAAAAAACATGTGGATGAAATATTAAGATTAAAACCACATACTCTAAATGAAAGGGAAGAGGAATTACTAGCAGCAGTATCTGACCTATCAGGTGTTCCAGAGAATATATATGATATGTTATCTTTTGCTGATTTACAATTCCCAGAAATAGAAGATGAAAAGGGAGAAAAAGTTAGAGTAACTCATGCAAATTTTAGTTTATTCTTAAAAAGCAAAGACCAAAGAGTAAGAAAAGATGCATTTGATGCAATGTATTCTGTTTATGGTCAATACAAAAATACTTTTGCATCTACTTTGTACGGTGGAATAAAAAGTGAAATATTCTATGCTAAAACTAGAAAATACGAGTCAGCGTTACAAGGTTCACTATTCCAAGACGATGTTAGTGTAGAAGTTTATAACAATTTAATATCTGCAGTACATGAAAATTTAGATTCCTTAAATAAATATACTGATCTTAAAAAGAAATTCTTAGGATTAGATAAAATAAATATGTATGATTTATATGTGCCATTAACTGAAAACTTTGATATGGAAATACCTTATGAAAAAGCACAAGAAATTATATTAGAAGCCTTAAAACCTTTAGGTGAAGAATACTTAGAAAATGTGAAAACAGCATTTGCTGAAGGATGGATAGATGTATATGGAAATGAAGGGAAACAAGGAGGAGCTTACTCTTGGGGTAGCTACGACTCTAAATCATATATACTACTTAGCTATAAAGATGATTTAAATTCGTTATTTACTTTAATACATGAAATGGGTCACTCAATGCATAGTTATTACTCAAAAAATAATCAACCATACTTATATTCAGGATATAAAATATTCGTAGCAGAAGTGGCATCAACCTTAAATGAATTATTATTAATCAACTACTTATTAAAAAATGCAAAATCAAAAGAAGAAAGAGTATACCTATTAAACTACTATTTAGAACAATTTAGAACAACTGTATATAGACAAACAATGTTTGCTGAGTTTGAAAAAATATGTCATGCAAAAGTTGAAGGTGGAGAACCTTTAACATCAGAGGAATTCACAAATATTTATTATGATTTAAATAAACAATATTACGGTGAATCTTGTGAATTAAATGAACAAATAGGATTAGAATGGGCTAGAATACCTCATTTCTTTAGTAATTTCTATGTATATAAATATGCGACAGGATTCTCTGCAGCCTCTGCCTTAAGTAAACAAATACTTGAAGAAGGTGAAAATGCAGTAACAAGATACAAAGAATTCCTAAAGAGTGGTGGTTCAGACTTCCCACTAAACCAATTAAGAAAAGCTGGTGTAGACATGGAGAAAAAAGAATCTGTTGATAAGGCGTTACATCTGTTTAAAGACTTAGTAGACGAATTAGAAAAAGAATTATAATATTAATAAATAAGGAGCTATTTTTATTAAGTATATGTATAAATAGCTCCTTATTTATTGAAATAGATTTAAAATGAAAATATTGGGGGATTTTATGAAAAGCAAATTAATTAAAGTGTTGCCTTATATAATAGGAGCACTAGTTGGTCTGGCATTAGGACTGAATGGATTTTATGTAGAGATAAAAGATGTGATGATAGGAGCAGTGTCTATAGTCTCGGTAGGAATAGTAGAGCTATTGTTTTTTGCGACGGTTCACGAGTTAAGCCATGGATTTATAGCAGAAAAAAATGGACTTAACTTTACTGTACTGTATGTAGGTCCTTTTGCATTTAAAAGAGAAAATAAAAAATTTAAAAGAATGAAGGGGATTACGAAGCAGTTAATGTATATAGGAAGGGCTCAAATTGATAATTTTGAGATTTTGAATGAAGATGATATTGAAAAAGCAAAAAAAGCATGGATAAAAGCACTTCAAGCGGGACCATTAAGTGATTTAATTTTAAGTATTATAGCCATAGTTTTAGGGTTAATATTTAGATCATATATTTTGGTTATTGCAACTATTATAGTAGATATGTGTATGTGTTTGCCCAGCTATATTATGGGAGATGGACAACATACTAAATTAATGAAATCAGATAAAATATTTACTCATGTAATCTTATATACATATAGTATTATAGGTAATACACTTGTTTCTGAAGAGTCCAGGCTATTTCTTTTAGAAAAAATTGAGAAAGATATAGTTGAAAATAAAGTTGATAAAAGTAACTTAATTTCTTTATCATTAAGTGCCCATTCAATATATGTGAATGCTATATGTAATAATCGACAAGACTTACCAGAAAATATAAATAAAATAGTTGAAATGACAAAGAAAAATAAAGATATATTTTATAAGAAAGAAATAGAATCATCCTATTATAGAAATGTTATTAACACTTCCATATTGTATGAAGTATTAATTGAAGATAATAAAGAAAAAGCTTTAGACCTTTATAAATGTGTAAAAAATGAAAAACACAATATGCCAGGAGAAAAGCTTGATTTTTATAGAGTTGAGCATGTTTTAGGAATTGCAAATAGAAAAAGTGAAATTTTAAATGAAAACTTAATGAATCCTGTATTAAAAGGATGTGAAGGTATAGATGCAATAGAAAGAAAAATAAACGATTTAATATTAGCAAAAATTTAATGCTTTGTATACTTAATACGGATTTAACAAACTTTACATCTCTTTAATGTATACTTAATACTCTCTTAACACTCTAACTGTATTATTAAATTGTAAGGTAAATCAAATCGAGGAAATAAAAAACAAGTAATAATAAAAAAGTTTTGGTATTTGGAAGGAGATTATTAAGATGTTTAAGAAGAAAATAATGGCATTATTATGTGGGGCAGTAATGGTAAGTGGACTTGTAGTAGGGTGTGGTTCAGGAAATTCTTCAGAAGGAGATGCAGCTAAAATAACTATATCAGGATCAACTTCAGTAGGACCAACAATGGAGGTTTTAGCAGAAGCATATCAAAAAGATAATGATGTAAAAATAGAAGTGCAACAAGTTGGATCATCAGCAGGTATAAAAAATACAATAGAAGGAACTTCTAACTTAGGAATGTCTTCAAGGGATTTAAAAGATGAAGAAGCGCAAAGTGTAGAAGGAACTCAAATAGCAATAGATGGTATAGCAGTTGTAACAAATAAAAATAATAAAGTTCAAGATTTAACAGTTGAGCAAGTTAAAGATATATTTACAGGAAAAATAACTAACTGGAAAGAGGTTGGTGGATCAGATGCACAAATAGTTGTAGTATCAAGAGAAGAAGGTTCTGGAACTAGAGATGGATTCCAAGATATACTAGGATTTGAATCAGAAGAATTAACTAAAGATGCTCAAATATCTGATGGTTCTGGAAATGTTAAATCAACAGTTGAAGGAAATGAAAATGCTATAGCTTACATATCTTTTGGATATGTTAAAGATGGTATCAAGTCAGTTAAAGTTGACGGTATAGAAGCTAATGATGACAATGTTGTATCTGGAAAATATCCAATATCAAGACCTTTCTTAGTAGTAAATAAAAAAGATGCTATGAGTGATGAAGCTAAATCATTTGTTGACTTCATAATGAGTGATAAAGGACAAAATATAGTAGCTGAAGAAGGATTCATAAAAGCACCAACAAAATAAGCAAGATTCTATAATTGATTATTATATTTAAATAAACCTTAAGTTACAAAAAGCCTAACGGATTCCGTTAGGCTTTTTGCTTTTATGAATATGGAGATAAATGTAGGAGGTATTTCCATATAAATACAAATGTTTTAATATACAAAAAACTATTTACAAAAAAACTAGATATGGTACAATAAGATAAAATTAAATGACTCGTATATTTGACGGTAATATGGTCCGTAAGTTTCTACCTGCTAACCCTAAATTAGTGGACTACGAGGTATAGTTTAAAGAAAATATAAATATAAATTAGTCAAAATTAATTTATATTTGTTTTAGGATAAACACCTCGATATTTATATCGAGGTGTTTTTAGTTCTTATAAAACTATCAGAAACTGAGTCATACACACAAAATAAAATTACGGGAGATAGTGTTATGAGTTCATCAAACATAAAACAGTTAAACAATTTAAAGTATGGTGTTGAAGATAATCCCAGTTTGGCTACGAAAATTCTTCTTGGACTTCAACATATATTTGCAGCATTTGGAGGAGTTATAGTTGTTCCCTTAGTAATATCTAGTGCATTAGGATTTGATGCTAATACGTCAACTGCTGTAATTAGTGCATCAATATTAGCAGCAGGTATAGCAACAATAATTCAAGCAAAAGGAGTAGGCAGGATAGGATCTAAAGTTGCATGCATCATGGGAACAGATTTTACATTTGTATCACCAGCCATATCAGTAGGTTCTGTATTAGGATTACCAGGAATAATAGGAGCAACAATTTTAGGCGCATTTTTTGAAATTATATTAAGTTATTTTATAAAGCCTTTGATGAAGTTATTCCCACCAATAGTAACTGGTACAGTAGTTTGTTTAATAGGACTTACGCTACTACCAGTATCAATGGACTGGGCTGCCGGAGGAGTCGGGGCAGCTGATTATGGTAGTTTAATAAATGTATCAATAGCAATGCTTGTTATGATAATTACTTTACTTTTAAATAGGTATGGAAAAGGAATGTTAAGTAGTGCATCTATACTTATAGGAATGGTAGTAGGATATATAATTTGTATCCCTCTAGGAAAGGTTGATTTTTCATCAGTAACACAAGCAAACTTTGTAGCAATACCACAAATATTCCAATATGGAGTAACTTTTGATTTAAAAGCTTTAATAGCATTTTTACCAGCATATTTTGTTACTACAATAGAAACAGTAGGTTGTTTAAAAGCTATAGGAGAAGTATCAGATGTAGATATGGATGACAAAAGGGTAGGATCAGGAGTATTAGCTGATGGTGTTGGAAGCATAATTGGTGGAGCTGTGGGAGCATTCCCAAATACATCTTTTAGCCAAAATGTAGGATTAATACCATTAACAAAAGTAGCGAGTAAACATGTGGCAATAATGGCAGGTATATTATTAGTTATACTTGGTTTATTCCCTCAATTTGCAGCTTTAATAAATGGAATACCGCAACCAGTTCTTGGAGGTGTTGGAATAGTAATGTTTGGAACTGTTGCAGCAGCAGGAATAAAGACACTAAGTAGAGTAGAAATAAATGATAGAAATTTATTAATAATAGCAACTTCTATAGGTCTTGGACTAGGGGTTACTTTCAGACCAGACTTTATATCACAATTGCCAGAAGGATTACAAATGATATTTTCTTCAGGAATATCAACTGGTACAATAGTTGCTTTACTTTTAAATATAATACTTACAGAAGATAAAAAAGAAAAAAATAATAAAAAATTAGATAGAGAGGCAATATAAAATGAAAGAATTAAAAGATAGAATATTAAAAGACGGAAGAGCATTAAATGAAACGGTTCTTAAAGTAGATTCATTTTTAAATCATCAAGTAGATGCAAAATTAATGTATGAAATGGGAACTTATTTCAAAGAATATTTCAAAAATCATGGAATAACAAGAATACTTACAATAGAAAGTTCAGGAATAGCACCAACTGCTATGACAGCTCTTCAAATGGAACTACCAATGGTAACTTTAAAAAAACAACAATCTAAAATACTAAATGGAGAAGTTTATCAAACAACAGTACACTCATTTACAAAAGCTATGAACTACGAATTAACTTTATCTAAAAATTACATTAATGATGATGATAAAGTTCTTATAATAGATGATTTCTTAGCAAATGGAGAGGCAGCTCTAGGAGCAGCTAGATTAGTAGAAGAAGCTGGAGCAACTGTTGCTGGAATAGGAATTGTTATAGAAAAATCTTTCCAAGTTGGAAGAGGAAAGTTAGAATCAAAAGGATATGATGTTTATTCATTGGCTAGAGTAGCTAAACTAGGAAAAGACTTAATTGAGTTTTTAGATTAATAACAAAAAACTACAAGTTATAAATAATTTACTTTAAGAATTACTACTTAACATATGTTGTTTTCTTTTAGGAGAAATAATACAAATTTTGTATTATTTCTCCTTTTTTATTTATCATCCACTTTTGCTAATTAAAAAGTAATAAACAAGTAGATTTTCAAGCGAGGAAGTTGACTGAAGTGGTATCAAAATGATTCTCCAGCACGTTGCTCAAAGGCATATCGTTGTCGACATGAAGTGTAGCGCCCACACAGTGGCTTAAGCGAAGCGAATTTTACATAGACTTAACCTAAATCTAATATATATTTAACCTTTAAAATGTATCATTGAATTGTAGAAATACAAAGTACATTTAAATAAATTGAAAGAATGAAGGGGGAAATGTTTTGATTAATCAACAGATTACAGGAAAAAATCAAATCGTCACCAAAGATAAAAATAAAAAGAACAATAATAGAAAATATTTAATAGAGAATATATCAAGTAAAGTATTTATGATAAGTGCATCAATATCGGTAATAAGTTTATTATTGATTATAGGATTCGTATTTTATAAAGGTTTAACGCCATTTTTATTTAAAGGATATTCATTTGTAGACTTTCTAACGGGAACAGATTGGTTACCAAATTCAAATAAATTTGGTGTGGCTCCAATGATAGTAGCATCTATAGTAGCTACTATAGGATCTTTAATAATAGGAGTTCCTATAGGAATATTTACAGCAGCATTTTTAGCTGAGATAGCGCCAAAGCCTGTACAAAAAATTGTGTCACCAGCAGTAGAATTACTTGCAGGAATACCGTCAGTATTATATGGGCTATTTGGATTAGCGTTTATAGTACCAAATATTCAAAAACTATTAAATTTACCAAAAGGACAAAGTTTATTAGCTGTAATATTAGTGTTAGCGATAATGATGTTGCCAACAATAATATCAGTTTCACAAACTGCAATAAAGGCAGTACCAAAAGCTTATAAAGAAGGATCATTTGCACTTGGAGCATCAAAAATAGAAACTATTTTTAAGGTTGTTTTACCAGCAGCAAAATCAGGAATACTTGCGGCGGTAGTACTAGGAATAGGTAGAGCTATAGGGGAAACAATGGCAGTAATATTAGTTGCAGGAAATTCGCCTGTTATACCTACCTCTATTGTAGACAGTGTAAGACCTTTAACTACAAACATAGCTCTTGAAATGGGATATGCATACGGAACGCATCAAGAAATGCTATTTGCTACAGGTGTTGTATTATTCATGTTTATCTTAATACTTAATCTAGTATTAAGAAAACTTACTAGTAAGGGAGATCAGTAAGATGAGAAAAATTAAAGATAATTTTTTAAGCTTCCTATTATACCTATCATCATTTGTAACAGTTGGGATTTTAGTACTAATAGTAGGATTTATATTTGTTAACGGAATTAAAGGAATTAACTTAAGCTATATATTTAGTGATTATTCGGCATCAGGAGATGGTGGAATTTTACCAATGATAATAAGTACTGTGTATATGGTAGTAATCGCCATAGCTATAGCCACTCCAATAGGTATTTTATCAGCAATATATCTTAATGAATATGCTAAAAAAGGCAAGGTAGTAGAAATAATAAGATTTGCTACAGAATGTTTAGCAGGAATACCTTCAATAATATATGGTTTATTCGGGGGGATATTCTTTGTTGTAACATTAAAAATGCAATACTCAATAATAGCAGGGGCTTTAACAGTAGCAATAATAATACTTCCTGTAATAATAAGAACAACAGAAGAAGCTTTAAAAACAGTGCCAAATGAATTTAGAGAAGGATCATTGGCAATGGGAGCTACAAAGTTCCAAACTTTATATAAAGTTATAATACCAAGTGCACTTCCAGGAATATTATCAGGAGTTATATTATCAATAGGACGTGTAATTGGTGAATCAGCAGCTATATTATTAACAGCAGGAACAGTTGCTAGTATGCCAACAAGCATATTTGACAGTGCGAGAACATTAACTGTTCACTCATATCTTTTAACAAAAGAAATGGGGGATATAAGTGGAGCAGCTAGTGTCGGAGTAGTATTAATCGTAATAGTCTTAATTTTAAATACAAGTACTAAGCTAATTGCTAAAAAGTTAAGTAAGGGTAATATATAGTTGGCATGATATAAAAGGAGATAGTGAGATGAGTATGAATGATTCAAATAAATTAAGTGTTAAAGATTTAGATTTATTTTACGGAGAAAAACAAGCTTTAAATAAAATAAATATGGACATAAAACCCAATAAAGTTACTGCTTTAATAGGGCCATCAGGATGTGGAAAATCAACTTTTTTAAGAACTTTAAATAGAATGAATGACTTAATAGAAGATGTTAAAATAAAAGGCATAGTAAAAGTTGATGGTGATGATATTTATAAAAATAATGATGTAATAAAACTAAGAACAAAAATAGGTATGGTATTCCAAAAACCAAACTTATTCCCCATGAGTATATATGATAACGTAGCTTATGGTCCTAGAGTGCATGGAATAAAAGATAAAAAAACTTTAGATAAAATAGTAGAAGAAAGTTTAAAAGGAGCAGCTATTTGGGATGAAGTAAAAGATAGATTAAAATCACCAGCCCTTGGTTTATCAGGAGGACAACAACAAAGAGTGTGCATAGCAAGAACTATAGCAATGAAACCAGATGTAATATTAATGGATGAACCAACTTCAGCTCTAGATCCTATATCTACAGCAAAAGTTGAAGAATTAATCTTTGAATTAAAGAAGGATTATACTATTGTAATAGTTACTCATAATATGCAACAAGCAGCTCGTATATCAGATGAAACAGGATTCTTTTTAAATGGTGAACTAATAGAGTATAATAATACTAAAGACATATTCACTATACCATCTGATAAGAGAACAGAGGATTATATTACAGGAAGATTTGGTTAAGATTAATTATTTAAGAAAGAGGGGCGAATAATGGTTATTACTAATTTAGATGTAAGCATTCAATCTCTTAAAGAGTATACTTTAAGGATGATTGAAAAGTGCCAGGATTCTGTTGATTTATCAGTAGAATACATGATAAAAAAAGACATGAAAAACACAAAAAAAGTAATTAGAGAAGATGATGATATCGACATACTAAGGGAGTATATAAGAGATAGAAGTATAGAGCTTATGGCCTTAAAGCAACCTTTAGCTAGGGACCTAAGATATATTTATGCTATTTGTGATATATCTACAGAATTAGAAAGAATAGGTGACTATGCAGCTAATATATGTAGAGAAAGTTTAGAAATAGGTGAGGAACCATTTATAAAAGAGTTAATAGACATACCTATAATGAAAGAAATATGCTGTGAAATGCTTAAAGATTTATGGGTTGCACTAAAAGATGATAATGCAAATTTAGCTTATGAAATAGCTCAAAAAGATAATGAGATAGATGTGTTGTATGAAAGAGTAAGACAAGATTGTTTGCAAGTTATGCATAATGACCCAGATAAAAATATTAATCAAGGAATGCGATTAGTATTTATAGGAAGATACCTTGAAAGAATTGGTGATCATGTAACTAATATATGTGAAAAAATTATCTATGCTAAAAATGGCGAGATGATAGAAATTGGATAGATTTAGAAAAATAAAACTGTTTAAAGCAGTTTTATTTTTTTTTTGCATATATCTTTATAAAGATACTAATAAAAATACATGAGGTGATTAAATGAGTAACTACTATGAATATTGCAGGAGTTTATCCATAAATTATTATCCTAAAATTTATGATGACATTAATATTGAAATAAAAAAAGTACTTAGAGAAACTTCGCAAAGTATATTATTACCATTTCCAAGTAGAGATGATTTTGATGGTTTAGTTAATACAATTTATTTAGGTTATAAAGAAAAAGTTTACAATGATATGAATGAAGGCGAAATTTATTATACTCATTTTTGTAATGATGATTTAACTAGGGTAATAAAAGATTTAATATCAATACTTCTTATTAATATTTTGTTAGATAATAGAAAATTGTTAAAAAACTATCCATGTTATTACTAAATATATTATACTAGGTAAGTACAAATGATATGGGTGGAGGAAATAAATGCGGTTACAAAATATTATAGGCATGAGGACTATAAAGACAGGAATAGCAGTTATGTTGTGTTGTATATTAACTAGTTTTGCCGTAGGCAATATGTTTTACTGTGCTACAGCATGTGTAGTGACTATGCAAGATACAATAAAGACATCTTTTAAAATGGGAACCCAAAGAGTGTTGGGTACATTAATAGGAGGATTAATAGGATTTTTGCTTGTATTAATATCTCCAGCAAATCCAATTTTATGTGGAATCGGAATTATGTTAGTTATAAAATGCTGCAATATGTTTAAGTTATCTTCTTTAGTAGTATCAAGTGTTACATTTTTATCTTTATATTTAGGGTATGTTGATAGTGCTCCGCTAGTTTATTCTATTCAAAGAATAATAGATACATCTATAGGTGTTATTATGGGACTTATTATTAATTATAGTGTAGCAAGGCCGAATTATTATAACAACACAATGAATGAATTTAAAAAGATTAAATCTCTATGCAAAGAAAATTTGAGAAATATAGCACTTGGTAAGAAAGATTTAGAACTTGATAGTATTGAAAATAAGATAAAAACTTCAGAGGCAATTTATTCAAAACTTATAGATGAATTAAATTATAGTAAGGGTAACTTTAATTTAGATATTATAGATAAATCTCTAGATTTATGCAGACAAATATATTTCCACATAAAGTCTATAGAATTACTGGAAAAAGAATTATTTTTAACTAAAGATAATCATAAAAGTTTAAAAAAACTTTATAAAAATGAACAAATTTTATTGCAAATTAACGAAGATGAAAGTCCTGTATTTAACTTTCATTTAAACAAAGTAATAGAAAAAACAAACTTATTAGAAGAACTAATAGGACCAAATTATTAGTTTCAGCTTGCATAAAAGTATAAGATAAAGGAAACAATTATTGTATAAAATATAATTAAAGAAGTGACTATATATGATGAAACTAAGAAAAAACATAGTAATAAAATCATTTATTTTTTTTGTTTTAATTACAGTAAGTATTTTAGGATTTGGCAACAAATTAGTTAGTTATGCAGAAGGTAAAAAAATTGCATATATTACATTTGATGATGGACCGTCCAAGTACACTAGGCAAATAATTGATACCTTGGATAAAAATAATGTCAAGGGCACATTCTTTATGATAAACGATAATATGATAGTATTTAAGGATGATGTCAAAAGGATGACTGCTGAAGGTCATGGAACTGGATTCCATGGAATAACTCACGATATAAATGAATTATATAAAACTGAAGATTCGGCTATAGAAGAGTTTAGAACTTGCAATAGGACATTTTATAAGATAACAGGCCAAACATCAAGATTAGTAAGAATACCTTTTGGGAGTAAACCATATATGGTAGAAAGTATCTATAAAAAATTTATTGATGAAGGCTTTTTACTTTGGGATTGGACTCTTGATACAGAGGACTGGAAATCATCAGAAGACCAAATAGTAAGTAATATATTGTATTATGCAAGAGAAAGAGATGAAGTGGTAATATTATTACATGAAAATCAACGAACAGTAGACTGCTTAAACAATATTATAGCTATATTAAAAGAAAGAGGATATGATATAAGACCTATTACTCATGATGTAAAACCAAAGAATTTTTGGTAGGATTTTGACAATCTAGAATTATATAATTAAATTGACAATAATCATAAAAATTAGTTATAATAAATATTAATAATAATTTAATATAAGAACTGTGAAAAAGAGGAGTATGTAAATACACTACAAGAGAGGAAAATTAATAGCTGAAAGATTTTCTTAGTAAATGTTTGCAGAAGGTAGCTTTGGAGTTTCTAAGCTGAACTAACAGTAAGTTTAGACGGTGGGAATCGTTAAAATCTATTAAGAGCCATATTAGATGTATAATCTATTATGGAATTAAGGTGGTAACGCGAGCTTTTCGTCCTTATTTATAGGATGAAGAGCTCTTTTTATATTTAATGATATTATAGATTATCTGGTTTAATTTATAATATTACTACTTCAAATGGAGCAACGGAGCTGTCTGAAGCCATAGCGAAGACATCTCGTTGGCGACATGAGCAAAGCGAATTTTATAATCATAAACACCATTTAATTTGAAAAAAAGATATTAATAATAAAAGGAGGAAATAACGATGGCAATAAAAAACTTATCAAAAACTTATGATCCAAAAGACTTTGAAAAAAGATTATATGATGAGTGGTTAGACAAAGGTTACTTCAAATCAAGCCCAAATCCTGATAAGAAACCTTACTGTATAGTTTTACCACCACCAAATATAACAGGGCAATTACATATGGGGCATGCTCTTGACCACACATTACAAGACGTTCTTATAAGATGGAAACGTATGGATGGTTTTGAAACTTTATGGCAACCAGGAACTGACCATGCTTCTATAGCAACAGAAGTTAAGGTTGTTGAAAGAATAAAAGCGCAAGAAGGAAAAACTAAGTACGAATTAGGAAGAGAAGAATTCCTAAAGAGAGCTATGGACTGGAGAAATGAATTTGGTAGAAAAATAGTAGACCAAATGCAACAATTAGGAGACTCTTGTGACTGGGATAGAGAAAGATTTACAATGGATGAAGGATGTAATGAAGCTGTTACTGATTTCTTTGTAAAACTTTATGAAAAAGGTCAAATATACAGAGGAAACAGAATAATAAACTGGTGTCCAGATTGTAAAACTACTTTATCGGATGCTGAAGTTGAGCATGAAGAAAAAGACGGAAACTTCTATCATATAAAATACTTCCTAAAAGATAGTGATGAATTCTTAGAAATAGCTACAACTAGACCAGAAACTATGCTTGGAGATACAGGGATAGCTGTTAATCCAGAAGATGAGAGATATACTCATTTAGTAGGAAAAACTGCAATACTTCCATTAGTAGGAAGAGAACTTCCAATAGTTGCTGATGATTATGTAGACAAAGATTTTGGATCAGGGGCAGTTAAAATGACTCCAGCTCATGACCCTAATGACTTTGGTGTAGGTCAAAGACATAGCTTAGAAGAAATCAACGTTATGAACGAAGATGGAACTATGAATGAACTTGCTGGCAAATACCAAGGTATGGACAGATATGAATGTAGAAAACAATTAATGAAAGATTTAGAAGAATCAGGATATGTTATAGCTGTTAAAGATCATCCACATGCAGTTGGGACTTGCTACAGATGTCATACTATAATAGAGCCAAGACTTTCTGAGCAATGGTTCGTTAAAATGGATGAATTAGCAAAACCTGCTATAGATATATTAAAATCAAAAGAATTAGAATTTGTACCAGAAAGATATGATAAAACATATTTACAATGGTTAGAAAATATAAGAGATTGGTGTATTTCTAGACAGTTATGGTGGGGTCACCAAATACCTGCTTACTACTGCCAAGAATGTGGTGAAGTAATAGTAGCCAAAGGAAAGCCAGAAGCATGTAAATGTGGATGCTCTGACTTAAAGCAAGATGAAGACGTACTAGACACTTGGTTCTCATCTGCTCTATGGCCTTTCTCAACATTAGGATGGCCTCATAACACTGAAGAATTAGACTACTACTATCCAACTAACGTACTTGTTACGGGATACGATATAATATTCTTCTGGGTTGTAAGAATGGCATTTGCAGGAATGTTCTGTATGAACGAAAAACCATTTGATCACGTATTAATACATGGACTTGTTAGAGATTCTCAAGGTAGAAAAATGAGTAAGTCTTTAGGAAATGGTATAGATCCACTTGAAGTTATAGACCAATACGGAGCTGATGCTTTAAGATTCATGTTAGTAACAGGTAACTCTCCAGGAAATGATATGAGATTCTACATGGAAAGAGTTGAAGCAGCTAGAAACTTCGCTAATAAATTATGGAATGCATCTAGATTCGTATTCATGAACATAGATGAAGAAATAATGAATGGAGTTACTAGAGAATCTGTTGAAGCTAACTTAACAATAGCTGACAAATGGATAATATCTAGAGCTAACAATGTTGTTAAAGAAGTTATAGACAACATGGACAAGTTTGATTTAGGTATAGCAGCACAAAAAATCTATGATTTCGCATGGACTGAATACTGTGACTGGTATATAGAAATAGTTAAACCAAGATTATACGGAGATGATGTAGAAGCTAAAAAAGCTGCTTTATACACTTTAACTTATGTTCTTGAAACTATATTAAAATTGTTACATCCATATATGCCTTTTATAACAGAAGAAATATACACTTATCTTCCAACTGTAGAAGGAAGCATAGTTATAGCTAACTGGCCTCACTATAAAGAAGAAGATAACATGGCAAGTGAAGAAGAAATGATGGAACTTGCAATGGACGGTATAAGAAATATAAGAAATGCTAGAGCTGAAATGGATGTTCCACCATCTAAGAAAGCTAAAGTAATAATAGTTCCAACAGAAGATAAAAAACCAGCTGTAGAAGCTACAAAAGAATACTTTGTAACTTTAGCATCAGCTTCAACAGTAGAAATTGCTGATAACGAAAACAACATACCAGAAGATGCTGTATCAGTTGTTATAAATGGAGCTAAAATATTTATACCACTTGATGAATTAGTTGACTTTGAGAAAGAAAAAGAAAGATTAACGAAAGAAAAATCTAAATTAGAAGGCGAAATAAAAAGAGTTAATGGAAAACTTTCTAACCAAGGTTTCTTAGCTAAAGCACCAGAAAGCTTAGTTAACGAAGAAAAAGCTAAAAAAGAAAAATTCGAAGAAATGATGAAATCAGTTGTTGAAAGACTTGAAAATATAGAGTCAAAATTGAAATAATCTCTATTGAGATTATGACGCCAACGAATTGACTTTGCTAGCGCTGCAGCCAATTCCGTTGCTTAAAATAGTATAATGAAGGCCGTGTTTATAAATTTTATAGACATGGCCTTTTAATTTTTTCTTAAATTATGTGATAAACCTCAAAATGTATTATAATAAACTATAGATACTTAAATTTTGAAAAAAATAAAGCATAATTACATATAAATACTTAATTTAGTTGAGGGGGAAGAAGAATGAATTATCAAGAGGCGCTAGAGTTTATTGAAAAATCGCATAAATTTGGAATGAGACTAGGATTAGAAAATACATTCAAATTATTGGAGTTATTGGGAAATCCACAAGATAAGCTTAAATTTATTCATGTGGCAGGAACTAACGGAAAAGGTTCAGTATGCTCTTTTATTTCAAACACATTAAAGGAGCAAGGATATAAAGTAGGTCTTTACACATCTCCATATTTGGAAACTTTTACAGAAAGAATAAGACTTAATGGAAATAATATCCCTGAGGAAGATGTGGCAAGAATAATTACTATAATGAAAGAAAAAATAGAGCAAATGGCGTCTCAAGGACATGCATATCCTACTGAGTTTGAAATAGAAACTGCTATGGCATTTTACTATTACTATGAGCAACAAGTGGATTATGTAGTGCTTGAAGTGGGCTTAGGAGGAAGATTTGATGCTACAAATGTAATCAAATCACCACTTGCCAGTGTAATAGTTTCTCTTAGTTTAGACCATATAGGAATTCTTGGTGATACATTAGGAAAAATCGCTTATGAAAAAGCAGGCATAATAAAAGAAGATAGTATTGCAGTTGTTTATAAACAAAAACAAGAAGCTGAAGATGTGATAAAAAATGTATGCAAAGAAAAAAACACTAAATATGTAGAAGCTAATTTTGAACATTTAGTAATTAAAAAGTCTGACATAAATTCACAAGTATTTGATTGCACAATATTAGGTGAGAAATTTGAAGATGTGGAAATAAGTTTAATAGGAGAGCATCAAGTAAACAATGCAGTATTAGCACTAACAGTAATAAAAGTATTAAGAGAAGAGAGAAAAATAGAAATTAGTTATGATGCTATAAGAAAAGCATTGTTAAATACTAGATGGCCAGGCAGAATTGAAAAAATAAAGGACAAACCAACATTTATAATAGATGGAGCTCATAATGAAGATGGAGCAAAATCTTTATCTAAAGCTCTAGAAAAACATTTTAGTGGGAAGAAGATGACTTTATTAATAGGAATGTTAAAGGACAAGGATATTGACGGTGTTCTTGAAATACTGATGGACAAGTTTGACAAAGTTATTACAACTACACCAGATAGTGATAGAGCCATGGGATGTGAGGAGTTAAAAGAAAAAATAGAAAAGTATGTACCCAATATTATTGCTATTGAAAATATAGATGAAGCAGTAAAATATGCTTTAGATAATGCTTCAGAAGATGAAATAATAATCTCGGCAGGTTCATTGTATATGATAGGACATGTTAGAAAAATATTTAAATAATATAAAAAAGGTGGTTAAATTGCTTAACCACCTTTTTAATACCTATAAAGCATCAACTATTGCTTTTGATAATTGATCTGGACATGAAGTATCTTTAGAACCACAAGTAGTTCCTTCTAATTTTGCAGCAACTTCTTTAGCATTTTGACCAACTATTAATTTGCTTATACCTGATAAGTTTCCGTTACATCCACCCTCAAAATTGGCTTCTTGTATTATATTATTTTCGTCAACTTCTAAAGTTATTTGACGACAACAAACACCGCTAGTTTGGAATTCTATTTTCATATATTTACACTCCTTATTTGTAATACTTCAATGAATATGATAACAATAGATAAAATATAAAGCAACTATAATAGAATAATTATATATTTTATCTAATATATTATTATAGTATAAAAAACATAGAAGGGAGGGTAATCTATGAAGGTGTATGTTTCAAACTATCTATCAAAAAGTATTAGTGTAATAGACTATGATACTTTAACTTTAGAAAAAGAAATTAAACTGGATGACAATATTTATCCGCATCACTTCTGTATAGATAAAGAGAAAAACAAGATGTATTTGCCCAGTTCTAGTAATGGGATCTTGTATGTTTTAGACATGAAGGATGAAAAAATAATAGATTCTTCATCTATTGGAGGAAGCTTAACTCAAATAGCTATGTTTGAAGAGGAAGTATTTATTGCCAATGAGGATTCCAACAGCATTTATTTTATGGATAAAAATACTTTAGATCCCATAGGAATAATCTGTGTGGATGACATGCCCCATGGTTTTTGCTTTGATTTGCCTAGAAAAAAATTGTACGTTCCTTGTATGGATTCCATAACGTGTATTGATATTATTGATAAAGTTATAGAAAGCAAAATAAATATAAACTTCAAAGCATGGCATGTACAACTAGATAAGTACAGGAGTGAGATTTACGTATCAACATTAGATGGAAAGGTGGTAATTATTGACGAAGGCACTTTAGCTACGAAAAGAGTTTTTGATGAATTTTTACTGCCAGTTCAAATATCTTTTAATTATAAGGATAAAAAAGTATATATAGCAGATTTGGGATACAAAAATATAAAGATACTAGATTATAGTTTAGGAAAGTATGTTGGTAATATAGACATAGATGGAATACCTCAGGGATTAGAAATCTCTCCAGACGAAGAAAAACTATTTATATCTGATACTCAGAAAAACTCAGTAAAAGTTTATGACACTTCTACAAATAAATTAATAAAGGAAATAAAAGTAGAAAAAGAGCCTACAACAATTATTTGTATGTAGGCCCTAGTGTATATCTCGGATTAATAAATTTATAACTTCTGCATACATATTAGAAGCATTATTATTCCAATTATTGCATATTTGTTTTGCTTGTTTTTCTGATGAAACGTTTAAATTTAAATCTATTAAGTTACTTTGGTTTTCAATAACTCTCAAATTAACAATAAACTCATTTTCACTTTGCTTCACAAAACTAGATTTAACTTGAGTATCAGCTAATAAACTTTCTTTATTATTTTTTATGTATTCGTCGATTTTGACTGCATAAGATTCTGGTATTCGGTTTAAGAAGTACTCGAGTGTTTCAAGTCCTTTTTGTGTTAGACAATAGTACTCTCTTCCAGAGTCTTTGTATGGTTTTATAAATTTAGAATCCATAAGTTGTGATAATATTTGCTGGAATGAAAAATAATTCATCATATCAGTTTCTAGAACAACTTGTGTCATCTGCGAATTAGTTAAATCCATATTTATTTTGTCTAAAATATATAAAATTAAAAGTTTATGATATGCCAACTCTTCAGTTGAGTTTTCAAACATATTATTATCCTCCACGAAACAATTTATATTACTATATTAAACTAAATTATAAAAAAATAAAAGTGGTATTTAAAATAAAAAAATATATAACAAAGGCTACCTAATTAGGTAGCCTTACATTAATGTGTTTTTTTAAAAAAACTATTTACCTGCCATTTGCTTTTCAGCCATTTCAACTAATTTTTTAGTCATATATCCACCTACATAACCGTTTTGTCTTGCAGTTAAATTACCCTTGTCAATATTTTCGTAATTAGACATTCCTAATTCGCCAGCTATTTCTAATTTCATTTGATTTAATGCGGCTCTTGCCTCAGGTACCACTTGTCTGTTGTTAGAAGTTGACATAGTAAATTTCCTCCTTAAGTTGAAATATAATTTTTTATTAACATCGTTTAATTGATGTTAATTATAATTTCTCCAAATTCAAAAGTTATATTCTGAAAAATAAATCCAAAAGAGTCGAATTTAGTAAAAAATTTAGAAATGAGCATTTATCTTATTTACACAAATTAATATAAAAGCATGACGAATTTTAGTACATGCTTTTGTAATTTTTTTAAATTTTTTTAAATAAATATATGATAGGAGTATTTTATATAGGAGGTAAAAAATGAACTCAGCATATAAAAGAACAAAGGCTTTTATCTTAAGTATAACTTTATTTTTTGTAGCTTTATTTATTATAGGTTGCTTTGTGTTGGGAATAAAAAATATATGCTCTGCTATTCAAGGGTACGAATCACCTATAAATAGAGTTGATACAAAGGATAGAAAAGTTGCACTAACTTTTGATGTTGCTTGGGGAAGTGAGAATATTGAAGAGATATTAGACATATTAGATAAACATAATGCAAAAGCTACATTTTTTTTGGTTGGTAGTTGGATTGATGACAACAAAGAATTAGTCAAAGAAATACATAATAGAGGTCATGAAATAGGTAATCATTCAAACACACATAGTTCTTTTCCGGACATATCTAATGAAGACAAAATAGAAGAAATAATATCAACAAGTAATAAAATAAAAGATTTAATAGGTGAAAAAGTAAACTTATTCAGACCTCCTTTTGGAAATGTGGATAAAGAGACTATAAGAACTTGTAAATCTTTAGGATATTACACGATAAAATGGGATGTAGATTCTGGAGATTGGAAAAATATTGGTCCAGTACATGTATTAGATAGAGTAAGTAAAAACACTTCACCTGGTTCAATTATATTGTTTCACGCAAATGTTAAAGACGTAAGTTTATATTTGGATAATTGTCTATCTAATTTAGAAAAGAAAAATTATGAAATGGTTACAGTGTCTAATCTAATTTACAAAAACAATTACAAAATCAATTCTTCTGGTGAGCAAAGTATTCAAAGAAATGATTAAATGTAATAAAAAGTAAATACTATAAATATATTTATGGTAGAAGAAAAGATAAAGTTACAATTAACAATTTTGGGGGGAAAAAATAATATGATAATTGTTAAGGACGATACTAATGTTGTAAATTTAAAAGGTGAACTAGAAGATGAATTAGAATTCAGCCATGAAATATTTGGTGAAAAATTTTATAGCACAAAAATAAAAATTAATAGACTAAGTAATTCCTACGATGTTCTTCCAATGACTATATCAGAAAGATTATTACAAGATATAGATTTTGAAAGTGAAAAATTGGTAAGTGTTGTTGGCCAACTAAGATCATATAATAAAAATATTGATAATAAAAATAAACTTGTTTTGACGGTATTTGTACGCGAAATAAAGGCGATATCAGAAATTGATACAAAGGATCCTAATAGTATATTCTTAGATGGGTATATATGTAAATCACCAATATATAGAAAAACACCGCTTGGAAGAGAAATAACAGATTTGCTAGTTGCAATTAATAGACCTTATAATAAATCAGACTATATTCCATCCATAGTATGGGGAAGAAATGCCAAATTTGCAAAGAGTCTTAACGTTGGAGATAGAATTCAAATGTGGGGAAGGGTACAAAGTAGAGTCTATGATAAAAAAGTAGAAGGTGGTGATTCTGTTAAAAGAACGGCCTACGAAGTTTCTGTATCAAAAATAAAAAAAGTTGCCTTAGATGACGAAGAATAAATAATCTTAGAAATAATAATATATGTATTGAATACTTAATTAGGATTTATTATAATCTAATAATGACTGGAATTATACGAAAAGCTTTATAGGGAGGATAACGTGGAAAGTTTACTATACAATAAATACGAATCATGTTCGGGATTACTTGAATTTTCCGAAGAAGTGCTATCATTTTTAAATAATATAAAACATGATATCGGAAGCAAAGTCTTATTAGTGGGTAAAGTTGGAGAGCTAGGCAAGAGAATAAGGGCATTTGGTGTTCAGGTAACCATTTTAGAACATAACAATAGAGAAGCAGTTTGTTTTTCTCATGTAATGAATGAGAATTGCACAGTAGTAAGTGGACAGTTAGAATATATGCCTTTCAATGACAATTATTTTGATAAAATTATAGTATTAGATTATTTAAATCATACAGCGAATTGTAATAAGTCTGTAAGAGAAATCAATAGGGTGCTTAAACACAACGGGGAAGTAATAGTTGAAGATTTAAACTTAAAAGATATAAAAGTAAAGTTAAAATATTTTAAACATAGAATTTGTGGAGACAATATACATTATAATTACCCTATTGAAGTACAAAATATATTCAAAAGATTTAACTTCGAAGGAAAGTTAAAAGAAATAGAAAATAAAAGATATATTTATATAGGAAAAAAGATGTAAAAGAGCTAGAATATAATTAAATAATATAATAAAAGACTAGGTTAACCTAGTCTTTTATTATACTTTAGGGAAAAATATTAAAAGGAGAGATAAAAGTGAAATTGGGCATTAATTTTACAATTGTTGGGGCCGTAATGTTATTTGTAATTCTTATAACTATTCAGATAACATTAAATAGAATATATGTTGTTTTAAAAGAAATAAAATCTTTGTTAAATATAAAAAAAATTAAGGATTGATGAAAATGAATGGCCTAAAAGATATAAAAGATGATATTCAAAATATAGCTGAAGCTATGCTTTCAGTTTTAAATATTGATGTTACTATAGTTGATGAAAACTTAATAAGAATAGCTGGAACAGGAATTTATTTAGAGAAGATTGGTGAAAGGGTAAATGGCTACTCCGCATTTAAAAAATGTTTAGAAGAACAAGTATTAATTTATATTGATGATTCGGAGCAAAATGATATTTGTAAAGAATGTTCTAACAACGGTAATTGCAAAGAGTATGCAGAGGTATGTTGTCCAATTACCTTGGATGGATATGCTTATGGAGTAGTAGGTCTTATAGCATTTAATGAAGAACAATCTTCGATAATAACTGATAATGCAAAAGATCTAACTAACTTTTTAGGGAAAATGGCAGATTTAATATCTAATAAATTGAAGGCTCAAAACAAAACAGAAGAATTAGAGTTAGAAAAGAAAAAGCTGGAGATATTACTAAATGGTATGAACAAAGCTGTAGTATCTATAGATACTAGGGGAAATATTGATAAGTACAACGTTAAATTCAGAAAAATTTTTAATATAGATGATGATAAGTTAGAATGCGGAAATATTTTTCATTTACTAGACTTTATTAAAAAACCATCAACTTTAGACTTTGAAAAATACAAAACGGGAATTTTTTATTACAAGAAACAGGGAAGAAATTTAAAAGGAATATATAATATTAGTGAAATAGTAGTTAAAAATAAATTAAAAGGATATGTTATTGATTTTATTGAAAATAAAGAGGCAATTAAAAACTACAATAAAATTAATAAAGATTATAAAATTACATTAGACAATATTGTTGGTAGTAGTGAAATAATGGAGCATACAAAGCAAAAGGCATTAATTGCAGCTAAATCAAATTCTACAGTACTTATTACAGGAGAGAGTGGAACGGGAAAGGAACTTTTCGCTAGGGCTATTCACAACCATAGTGATAGAACAGATTACCCTTTTGTAGCAGTTAACTGTGCAGCTATACCAGATAATTTATTGGAAAGTGAATTATTTGGGTACGAGGAAGGAGCTTTTACAGGAGCTAAAAAAGGTGGAAAACTAGGTAAATTTGAGTTGGCTCATAAAGGTACTATATTTCTAGATGAAATAGGAGATATGAGTCTTCACTTACAAGGGAAACTTTTAAGAGTGCTACAAGAAAGAGAGTTAGATAAAATTGGAGGAAAATCCAATATATTTATTGATGTTAGAGTTGTTGCAGCCACTAATAAAAATCTAGAAGAGTTAGTTAAAAACGGACAATTTAGAGAAGACTTATATTATAGGTTAAAAGTAATTCCAATAACTTTGCCAACATTAAGAGAACGAAAAAATGACATCCCTTTACTAATTGATTATATGATAAAAGAATATGCTCATAAGCTAAATAAGGATGTAATTGGAATAGAAGAAGATGCTGGTAAGACATTAGTTGATTATACATGGCCAGGCAATGTTAGAGAATTACAAAACATAATTGAATATAGTATAAATATGTCAAATTCACCTTTATTAACTTTAGATATTATACCTAATAATATAAAATCAACATATTATGACGAAAAATCACATAAAGAAGAGGAAATAAGAACTTTAGAAGATTTGGAAAAAGAAGAAATAAGAAAAGCCTTTGATAAATATAAACATTATAAAAAAGATAAAGAATTAGTAGCAAAGGCCTTGGGTATATCTAGAGCTACATTATATAGAAAACTTGAAAAATATAATTTAATCTCAAAATGATACAAAAATCTCATTTTGAGATTTTTTTTGCTTATTTTGAGATTTATATAATTGTTTATAATTACATAGCCTATAAAAGTATATAAATTTGGCTTGTTAATCTCATTTTTTTATTTATAAAATATTAAAAAGTTGGCACAAAATTTGCTACATTATATTTTGAGAGCAATACAAAAATAATAATTTATTTTAAATTACTAGGAGGATTATAAAATGAGAGATTTAAGAACGAATTTAGTTTATATATTAAAGGCGGAAGTAAAACCAGCAGTAGGTTGTACAGAGCCGGTTGCTGTAGCATTAGCTTGTGCAAAAGCAAAAGAGCTATTAGGAGAAGAAATAGTAAAACATAAAGTTTTAGTTAGCCCAAATGTTTACAAGAATGCAATGTGTGTCGGAATACCAGGAACTGACAGATTAGGATTAAAAATAGCTGTTGCTATGGGGTTTGTTGGAGGAAAATCTGAGGACGGATTAACTTTATTAGAAGGATTAACTGATGAGCAAGTTAAAGAATCAGAAAAATATGTAGATGAAAATCCAATAAGTATAGAGCCTTTAGATACTAAGGAAAAGGTTGTTATAGAAGTAAGATTAGAAGGAAAGAATAATACATCAAGAGTTATAATAAAAACTAAACATGATAATTTTGTATTCTTACAAGCAAACGATTTAGTATTATTAGATGAAGTGGACGGATTTGCAGAAAAAGCTGAGGCACAAACTACAGAGAAAAAAGAAAACATAATGGACACTATAACTATACAAGAAATAGTTGAAAATGTTGAAAATATGAATTTAGAAGATATTAAATTCTTATTAGATGGTGTAACAATGAATATGGACATGGCAAAATACGGATTAGAAAATGAAATCGGTATAGGTGTTGGTAGAGGTATAAAAGAATCTATGGAAGAAGGATTATTAGGAGATGGAATAATGACAGAAGCTATGCTTTTAACAGCTGCAGCATCTGATGCAAGAATGGGTGGAGCAAAACTTCCTGTTATGAGTTCAAATGGATCTGGAAACCATGGATTAACAGCAATACTTCCAATAGTTGCTTATAGCTCAAAGTACCCACAAAGTGATGAAAAATTAGCAAAAGCTCTTGCAATATCTCACTTAGTAACTGCATATGTTAAAAACTTTACTGGAAGACTATCTGCTGTATGTGGATGTGGTGTAGCTGCATCAACTGGAGCAAGTGCAGGTATAGCTTGGTTAATGGATGGAAAGATTAATCATATATACGGAGCTATAGAAAATATGATAGCTGATTTAAGTGGTATGATTTGTGATGGTGCAAAAGCAGGATGTGCTTTAAAATTATCTTCAGCAGCATCAGCAGCAGTTCAAAGTGCTGTTATAGCTAAACAAGGATATGCAGTACCGCCACTAAATGGTATAGTTGGTACACAAGTTGAGCAATCTATACAAAACTTAGGTAGAGTTAGTGATAAAGGAATGCAAATAACAGACGAAATAATATTAAATGTAATGAACGATATGAATAAAGTTGACTAAAACTATCTTGCAAAAGAAGTTAATCTTTTATAAAATGGAAATATCATCATTTATTTAGGAGGTTAATCAATGGATATTGATAAAAAAGTATGGGAAGTTCTATGCTCGGAAGAACAGTTAAAAGATAGAATAAAAGAATTAGGTAAAGAACTTTCAAAAGATTACCAAGGTAAGAAATTAATGGTCGTATCTCTATTAAAAGGTAGCTTTATTTTCTGCTCAGATTTAGTTAGAGCTTTAGATGTACCAGTAAGAATAGAATTTATGACAACTTCAAGCTATGGACATGGAACTGCTTCTAGTGGAAGAGTTCAAATAGTTAATGACATAAAGTCTGATTTAGAGGGATATGATGTATTAGTTGTTGATGATATAACAGATTCAGCACATACTATGAGTCATGTAATGAATCATTTAAAATCTAAAAATCCAGCAAGTATAAAATGTTGTGTATTATTAGATAAACCAAGTAGAAGAGAAGTAGACTTAGAACCTGATTACTGCGGATTTACAATAGAAGATAAATTTGTTGTAGGTTACGGATTAAACTATGGTGACTATTATAGAAATATACCTTATGTATTTGTAGTAACAGATCAAGATAGATAGTAAGATGAAAGGGTGTAACAAAAATGTTACACCCTTGAATTTTGTCTGAATTTGTTGATGATAAGTCAATATGTTTGAAAGATTTATTTATTGTTTAATTTTTCTATTCTATATCCAATCTCTTTATTGGCAAGCTTATAACTTTCTTCAATCATATTTTCATTGTTCATATAATTACCAAATAAAGTATCTATGGTAAGTTGATTTCTTTGATGAAAATATTTTTCTAGTAAAAGTTCTTCCAAGTCTTTTTGTGTATTCAAATTACCTTCATGCATTATATGTTTTACATCAAATCCTTCTTTAACTAATTCTTTTCCAACTAATATGGCACGAGGACATCTTATAGGCTCTTGCATGGCACCAAGTAAGACTATCTTATAGCCTTTGTCACAACCTATTTTTAATCTTTCTATACCTTTATTAAAGTCATCTTCTAATATAACTTTAGCAAAATCGGCATATCCTTCATTATTATAACTTACTCTAATTTTTCTTTTAGCACCAAATTCATCAGCCATATAAATATAGGTATAGCCTAATCTTTTTAAGTTTGTTTGAAAAAATTCTTTGTTATATTGAGTATTATACTTTGAATATGGGATAGCCCTTATATCAACTACACAATTTATATTGTATTTCTTTAATATCTCTATGAATTTATTAAAAGGGTAATTAGAATGACCTAGTGTATATATTTCCATTTCAACCACTTCCTTGTTATTTATTTAGCTATATAAAATTATAATACCCTAATTTTAATGTGATACGTAATATAATATCTAAGTTATAAGATTAATGAAGAGCAATTTCAACCTAATATATATTTATGAAGTATAAAAATGAATTTTTATTGTAAACAATGGTAATACTGATTAATAATATATAATAAGTAAATTTATTGACATTTAAATTAAAAGATAATAATATTAAGATAGAAAATCATATAATAAATCCCATGATAAGGAAGAGTAGTTAAATTAAGATTCAATATAGAGAGTTGAGGATGGTGGAATCTCAGCAAGAAAGATTTAATGAATGGACCTTTTAGGAGTAAATTGAAATCTATTTGAGAGTAGACTTTACCGTGAATTGCACGTTACAGCAGTTGAGGTATGATAGTACCAAGAATTGAGAGGTGTATTTTTATAGTACACAATTTAGGTGGCAACGCGGATATAACACTCCGTCCTATAGTTTTAGGACGGAGTTTTTTTATTATAGAGAATACTGAAAACTATAAATATCATAAGGAGATGAAGAAATGAGTAAAAAAATAATATTAACAGGAGACAGACCTACAGGAAAACTTCATTTAGGTCATTATACAGGTTCATTAAAAAACAGAGTAGCATTACAAAATTCAGGACTATACGATATGTTTGTTATGATAGCTGACCAACAAGCTTTAACAGATAATGCAAAAAATCCAGAAAAAATAATAAATAGCGTAATGGAAGTTACTATGGACTACTTAGCAGTAGGATTAGATCCAGAGAAAACTAATATATTTATACAGTCACAAATACCAGAGTTAGCAGAACTTACAGTGTATTACTTAAACTTAGTTACAGTAGCTAGACTTAGCAGAAACCCTACAGTTAAGGATGAAATCAAACAAAAAGGATTTGGAGAAGGAATACCAGCAGGATTTTTCGTTTACCCAGTGAGTCAGGTAGCTGATATAACTGCTTTTAAAGCTGATTTAGTTCCAGTAGGTAACGATCAAAAACCAATGATAGAGCAAACTAGAGAGATTGTAAGAAGCTTTAATAACACATATGGTGAATTATTAGTTGAACCAGAAGGAATGTATCCAGAAGGAATAGAAGGAAGAATGCCAGGAATAGATGGTAAGGCTAAAATGAGTAAATCATTAGGAAATGCTATATACCTAAGTGATGACGAAGAAACAGTTAAAAAGAAAGTTATGAGCATGTTTACAGATCCTAATCATATAAGAGTTGAAGATCCAGGATGTGTTGAAAATAATACAGTTTTCACTTATTTGGATGCTTTCTGTACAGACAAAGCTTACGTAGAAGAGTTAAAAGCCCACTATAGAAGAGGTGGTCTTGGAGATGTTAAAGTAAAAAGATACTTAAACGAAGTACTTCAAGCTGAATTAGCTCCAATAAGAGCAAGAAGATCAGAATTAGAAAAAGATAAAGCATATTTATATGAAGTGTTAAGAAAAGGTAGTGAAAATGCTAGAGAAGTAGCTGCTCATACTTTAAAAGAAGTAAGAGAAGCTATGGGAATAGAATACTTTAAAGATTTATAAGAATAGATAAAAAGGTGTTGTTTATTAACGATGCCTTTTATTTTTTCCTGATTTTTTGTAATTACTCCTTTCACTATGATAATATAAATATGGTGAAGATATTATATATAATGTTAAAATATGAAAAATAAAATTTATATATTCATATTTATATAAATGAAATCATGTTGTATAATTTTTATATTAAATTCAAAAGAAGAGGACGGTAGTATGAAAATATTTAATCAATTAGGAATTATATTTGGAATATGGGCAGGAGGAGAATTAATCAGTTCTCTATGTAGTGATTTTATTAAAATTCCTGGAACAATAGTAGGAATGATAATTTTATTCTTATTGCTTCAATTTAAAATAATAAAAGAAGAAACTATAAGAGAAGTATCAGATTTTCTACTTAATAACATGGCTATATTTTTTGTGCCAGCAGGTGTATCTCTTATAAACTCATTAGGTTTGATAGGAGATAATATAGTAGTTTTATTATTAAGCGCAACTGCTGCAACGATGATTATTATGCTGGTAACAGGTAAAACAGTAGATATTATGATTCATAAAAAGAAAGTAGAAATAGAGGAAGAAGAATCAGAAGAAAGATTTGCATAGTAAGAGGGATAGGAGATAGTAAATGGAGCAGATATTAAATACACAATTATTTGGACTTGTAACAATTTTAGCTTTTTATAATATAGGTTTGTTTATACAGAAAAAGGCCCAAAAACCTATATTTAATGGTTTATTAATATGCATAATACTAATTATATTATTTTTAAAAATTACAAATATACCTTATGAAAACTTCAAAATAGGTGCAGACATAATGAATTTTATGTTAGGACCTGTTACAGTAGTCTTAGCGGTACCACTTTACAGACAGTTTGATTTATTTAAAAAGCATATAAAAGAAATTTTAATTGGAATTGTGGTAGGAGTAGTTACTTCTTTTATAATAATAACTGTTATAGGAAAATTAACTTTAACAAATAACGAAATAGTTTACTCTATTTTACCAAAATCAATTACAACACCAATGGGAGTATCATTAGTTAATGCTTTAGGTGGAGTGGAATCTATAACTGTTGTTTGTATAATTGCAACAGGTATATTTGGAAACATATTAGGCGATTTAGTATTAAAAATAGGAAAGATAAAGCACCCTGTATCAAAAGGAATAGCTATGGGTACAGCAGCTCATGCTATGGGTACAAGTAAAGCCCTAGAAATGGGAGAGGTGGAAGGTGCTATGTCATCTCTGTCTATAGGTATTTCTGGTGTCTTAACAGTTATGTTAGTACCTATATTGATGAATTTTGTTGGATAATAATTATTTACTTTATATTTAAATTATTTGGATTTGAATATAAAAAGGAATAAGTTGATTGAAAATCAGCTTATTCCTTTTATTAACTTTATTTTTAGATTAATCTAATTTTCTTAAATCTTCCATTACCTTTGTTTTGTCAGCAGTTTTTTCATCTTTATTCTTAATTATTCTAGCAGGAGAGCCAGCTACTACAACACCTGGAGGAACATCTTTTGTAACGACAGAGCCTGCAGCAACAACAGAACCTTTACCAACTCTCACACCTTCAAGAATAACTGAATTTGCACCGATTAATACATCATCTTCAATTATAACAGGAGTAGCAGAAGGTGGCTCAAGAACACCAGCAACGACAGAACAAGCCCCAAGATGTACATTCTTACCAAGCATTCCCCTAGCGCCTATTACAGCGTTCATATCCACCATAGATCCTTCACCAACAACAGCACCTATATTTATTACCGCACCCATCATAATTACGGCATTTTTTTCTATTGTAACCATATCTCTTATTAATGCACCTGGCTCAATTCTAGCCTCAGCATGTAAGAAATTATAAAGAGGGATAGCTGAATTTCTTCTATCATATTCTATATGAATATCATCCACAGAAGATTTAAAGTTTTCCACATCTTTCATTATAGTTTTATAATCACCAATTAAAATATAAGAACCCTCTTGACCAAATACTTTGTATTTGTCGTTTTTTTCTATTTTTATATCACCTGAAATATAAACTTTTACAGGTGTTTGTTTTTCAGCATCTTTTATATATTTAGCTATTTCATAAGCATCATTTAAGTTAACCATCGTTCTCCTCCAAATTTTGTCTAGTTTTAGTCTAACATATTGTTCATGTTGTAATATCCAGCTTCTTTATTTACTAAGAATTTTGCAGCAGTAATAGCTCCTTTTGCAAAAATATCCTTAGATTGAGCTGTATGTTTTATTTCTACAACTTCATCATGACCAGCGAATATAGTAGTGTGTTCACCTACTATGGTTCCACCTCTTATGGCATGAATACCAACTTCAGTAGGCTTTCTCTTTTCAGAGCGACCATATCTTCCATATATGCATTCACTTTCTGGCAAAACATCTTTAATTCCATTAGCTATCATAACAGCTGTGCCACTAGGTGAATCTAGTTTTTTATTATGGTGTTTTTCTATTATTTCTATGTCAAACCCATTAAGAGCTTTGGCAGCTTCTTTAACTAATTTAACTAGGACATTTACACCTAGAGACATATTAGAAGAGTGGAAAATAGGAATAATAGCCGAAGCTTTTTCTATTTCACCTAATTCTTCATCATTAAACCCTGTAGTTGCTATTACTAAAGGAATTTTTGTTTTTGTAGCATAATCCAAAACATCATATATAGTAGAGTGATGAGAAAAATCGATGATGATATCAGCACTTTCTTCTACTTCACTAATTTTATGGTAAGTTTTGAATGGAACATCTAATTCATCTCTAGATACACCACAAACAAGTTGTAGCTCACTATCTTCATTAACACATTTAGTTAAAACTTTACCCATACTACCGCTATAACCATTTATAATTACTCTTAACATGTTGCCTCCTGTATTTTTAGTCCAAAATTAACTAATTCTCTTTTTAAAACTTCTAAATTTTGTTCCTCCATTTCAGCTAGAGGAAGTCTTAAATCTCCCACATTAAATCCTAATAAATTGACAGCAGTTTTTACTGGTATAGGATTTACTTCTATAAACAAAGCATCTATTAAAGGTTTCATACCTAATTGTAATCTTCTAGAGCCTTCTACATCGCCATCCATAAACTTAGATACTAAATCATGAGTTTCCTGTGGACAAATATTAGCTAGAACTGATATAACTCCAGATCCTCCTAGAGAAAGTAGAGGAAGTATTGAGTCATCATTACCAGAATACACAGCAAAGCCTTCTGGAACTAATCTGCAAACTTCAGCTACTTGAGCTAAATCTCCACAAGCTTCTTTAAGAGCTACAATATTATCCACATTTCTAGCTAAATCAGCAACAAGAGCAGGTGGTATATTAACCTTTGTACGTGAAGGAACATTGTATAAAATTATAGGAAGTTTAACACTATTTGCAATAGATACAAAGTGTTTTCTAAGTCCTGATTTATTAGCTTTATTATAGTAAGGAGTTATAATTAAAAGAGCATCTGCACCTAATTTTTCAGCTTCTTGACTCATATAGATGGAGTGAGCAGTGTCGTTTCCACCTGTTCCAGCTATTACAGGAACCCTTTTATCAACAGCATCAACAATAGTTTTGATTGCTAATAAATGTTCTTCGTCATTCATAGTGCTGGCTTCCCCAGTAGTGCCACAAGCAACTATAGCATCAGTGCCATTTTCAATTTGAAAATCCACTAATTCTTTTATCTTTTTAACATTAACCTTTCCATTTTCATCAAATGGAGTAACTAAAGCAACTGCAGAACCTTTAAAAATCATAAACAAACCTCTCCTTTTTACCTTAAATTTAATCTCTATTAATTAATATTTATTAAAGCTCATTTTTATACTAAATCATATTTTAATAATAATTCAGCTATTTGGACTGCGTTAGTAGCAGCACCTTTTCTTATGTTGTCAGCAACAACCCACATATTAACACCATTATCCACACTGAAGTCTCTTCTAATTCTTCCAACATAAACTTCATCATGACCTTCAGCATCAACTGCTAGAGGATACTCATTGTTTGCTGGATTATCAACAACAACAACACCTTCAGTGTTTTTTAGAGCAGTAAATACATCTTCCAACTCAAATGGCTTATTAAACTCTAAGTTTATAGACTCACTGTGAGCACCTTTCACTGGAACCCTTACAGTAGTAGCAGTAACTTTAATATTATAGTCTTCTAAGATTTTCATAGTTTCATTTACCATTTTCATTTCTTCTTTTGTATATCCGTTTTCTTCGAAAACATCTATATGAGGAAGACAGTTAAATGCTATTGGATGAGGATAGAAAGTGTTTGGTTTTCCTTGAATTCCATCTTCCAAATCTTGAACTCCTTTAACACCAGAACCAGATACGGCTTGGTAAGTTGAGTAAACAACTCTTTTTAAACTGTATTTATCATGTAATGGTTTAAGAGGAACCATAGCTTGTATAGTAGAGCAGTTTGGGTTTGCAATTATTCCCTTGTGATTTTTTACTGCTTCTGGGTTAACCTCTGGAACAACTAATGGAACATTAGGATCCATTCTCCATTGACTTGAGTTATCAACAACAATTACTCCTTTAGAAGCTGCGATTGGTGCGTATTTTTGACTTATTCCACCACCAGCAGAGAATAGAGCTATTTGTATATCCTTATCAAAAGAGTTTTCATTTAATTCTTCTACAACCACATCTTTCCCAACAAATTTAACAGTTTTTCCTGCAGATTTTGCAGAAGAGAACATATAGATATTATCTATTGGAAAATTTCTTTCTTCTAAAACCTTTATAAAAGTTCTTCCCACCATACCAGTGGCACCAACTAAAGCAACATTAATTTTTTTCATTTTTAATCACCCCGTAATATATTTTAGATTTAACATTAAATAACATAGAGAAAATTTAAGGGAGAGCTTTATATTTTATATATATAAAAAAACGTACAAAGGTATACTTTGTACGTTTAAAACGACATGTCAAAGTAAACCTTGTAGCTCACCACTTAAAAATAAGTGACAGTGTTATACATATTATGTATAACCCCAAAAATAATCTTTGCAAAGATTACCTTTTCGGCAATGATTCCTTTCTTTGAATATCAACGTCTGCCGACTACTTTCAAATACTTTTAACCACTGCACCTCTACCCTAGGTTAAGATAGTTTTTTAAATTATTAATAATAGTAGTACAAAAAAATGAAAAAATCAATAAAAATGTAAAAAATTACCTAAAACAACATCTAGATTTTTTGTCGGATTTTAGGTAAAATATTTTATGTGTTATTTAATATTTATAAAAATTAATATTTATAAATATATTTATAAAATTAAATAATTCTTAAATTATTATTATTGGAAAAATATAATGTTAATTAGGAATATGTTTTCTTATTACAAGCAAAAGAATATATAAAATCCCCGAGGAGGAATAAAATGGAATCACTAAAAGAACTTTACAAAGTAGGTAATGGACCTTCAAGCTCACATACAATGGGACCACAAAGAGCTGCTGAACAATTTAAGAACAAATACCCAGAAGCTGCTAGCTTTAAAGCTCACTTATACGGAAGTTTAGCTGCAACAGGAGAAGGGCATTTAACTGATTATATAATCAAGAAAACGCTTGAGCCAAAGGAAGTTGAAATACTTTGGAGAGAAGATATAGTTAAACCATATCATCCAAACGGTATGATGTTAGAAGCTATAGATGCAGATGGAAACGTAATGGGAGATTGGACTATCTACTCTGTTGGTGGAGGTACAATAGCTGAAGAAGGAATGAGAAATGCAGGTGGAAACGACACTTACCCTCATTCAACAATGGAAGAAATAATAACTTGGTGTAACCAAAACAACAAAAACTTCGTAGACTACGTAAAGACTTACGACGATGCTGATATAATGGATTACTTAGTAACTATTAAAGATGCTATGAAAAAATCAGTAGAAGATGGTTTAAAAGCTACAGAAGTTATACCAGGTAAATTAAATCTAGAAAGAAAAGCTGGATACTTCTATAAGCAATATCTTGCTAATAAGCAATTAAATACATTAGTTTATGCTTATGCTTTAGCTGCTTCAGAGCAAAATGCATCAGGATATGTTATAGTAACTGCTCCAACATGTGGTTCTGCAGGTGTTTTACCAGGAATATTCTTCGCAATGAAAGACTATGAAGGATACACTGATGAGCAATTAGTTGAAGCTTTAGCTGTAGCAGGTATAGTTGGTGTTCTTGTTAAGAGAAATGGATCTGTTTCAGGTGCTGAAGTTGGATGTCAAGGTGAAGTAGGAGTTGCTTGTGCAATGGCTGCTGCAGCAATAGCTTTCTTAAAAGGTGGATCATTAAGACAAATAGAATATGCTGCTGAAATCGGTTTAGAGCATCACTTAGGAATGACTTGTGACCCAGCTTACGGATACGTTCAAATACCATGTATAGAAAGAAATGCAATGGGTGCTCAAAGAGCGTTAGATGCTGCTAACTATTCATTATTAACTGATGGAGAGCATCAAGTTACTTTCGATCAAATAGTTAAAATAATGGACGAAACTGGTAGAGATATGATGGATAAATACAGAGAAACTTCAAAAGGTGGAATAGCTAAATTATTCTTCACTTGCTAGTTTTTAAATTTTAAATATATAAAAGAAACAGGAAAATTCCTGTTTCTTTTTTTATTTTAATTATTAAAAAAATCTATATTGTTACTTTGCATATAAATATTATCAATTAGACATAAATCGTGATTATCATTTATAATAAGAAAGCAATGTTAAAATATATACAAAAATATTAAATCATAGGGAATTACGACAGGAGGAAAATATGAAAAGAAAAGTAATTAGTTTATTTTTAGTTACAGCCCTATTGTGTACAGCGCTTACAGGGTGTAGTTCAAAAGGATCAGAAACTAGTGAGGGAAAAGCAAAGGATACGATAGTATATTCTATGAATACAGCACCACAGGGGATATTTAACCCACTTGTTTCAGATATAGCAATGGATCACTATGTTGAATCAGTTGTTTATGCATCTTTAATGACAGTTAATGATAAAGGTGAATTAGAAAAGTATTTAGCAGATAAGTACGAGGTTTCTGATGACCAGAAAACGATTACATACAAAATAAAAGATAATGTTAAATGGCATGATGGCAAAGATGTAACAGCTGAAGATGTGGCATTTACTTTTACAAGTATGGCATCAGGTGATTATACAGGTGGATATTATGGAGATGTTCAAAATATAAAAGGTGCGAAAGATTATCACGATGGAAAAGCTGATAAAATTAAAGGATTAAAAGTTGTTGATAAAAATACTATAGAAATAGAATTTGATAAAGTATATGCACCAGCAGTAACTAACTTAGGTACAGTACAAATATTACCAAAACATATATGGTCAGAAGTTCCTGTGGGTGAATGGACAAAGAAAACTGATCTTTTAAATAAACCAATTGGATGTGGACCATATAAATTAACTGAATATAAAAGTGGTTCTTATGTAAAATTTGAAGCTGCTTCAGGTTTCTTTGGTGGAGAAGTTAAAACTCCAAACTTAGTATTTAAAGTTATAAATGCTGATACAACTCAAGCAGAATTTAAAAATGGATCAATTGATATAGCAAATGTTGAAGCATTATCAAAAGCTGATGTAGATTCATTAGTTAAAGAAGCATATAAAGAAGCAGCATTCGATAACTATCAATTTACATATATGGGATTCAATTTAAGAGAAAAAAAATTACAAGATGTAAATTTACGTAAAGCTTTTATGTATGCAATTAACCGTCAAGGATTAGTAGATAATGTTGTAGAAGGTCGTGGACAAGTTGTTAATGCTCCATTATTACCTTCAAGTTGGGCTTATCCAGAGGAATCATCATTAGAGTCATATAAGTATGATGTAGAAAAAGCAAAATCTTTATTAAAAGAGGCTGGATGGGAAGATAAAGATGGTGATGGAATAGTTGAAAATAAAGATGGACAAAAACTAGAATTAAATCTTGTTTGTCAAACTGGACATCCAGTTAGAGAAAAAACAGCAGTAGTAATACAAGAAAACTTAAAAGAAATAGGAGTTAAAATAAATATAGACTCTATGGAATTCTCTGCTGTTATGGATAAAGTAGTTGCTAATCATGATTTTGATTTATACATGATGGGTAATACATTATCTTTAGATCCAGATCCAAGACCAATGTGGCATTCAGATGCTATATCAAATAAAAAAGGTGTAGTTGGATATAATATAGTTGCTTATGAAAATAAAAAAACGGATAAGCTAATAGAAGAAGGTAATGCTACGCTAGATCAAGCAAAACGTAAAGAAGCTTATGCAAAATTTGCTAAAATATTAAACGAAGATGTACCAGAAGCATATTTATTCTGTCAAGATATAGAACGTGTATATAACAATAAATTAGACGGATATAAACCATCTACATTTAATGAATTCTACAATGTTCATAATTGGGTAATCAAATAAGTAAAATCAGAAAGGGTTGTTTCTCGTAAACAGCCCTTTTTTTTATGAAGGAGAGCAAGAAAGTATATGGGAAAATTCTTAGCAAAAAGATTAGGTGTTGCATTAATTGTATTGTTCGGTGTGTCTGTTACAGTATTTGCACTTATTCATATGCAACCAGGTAATCCATATTTAAATATGATTGATCCTAATGTTGCACCTGAAGTAGTAGAACAAAAATTAAGAGCTTTAGGGTATTATGATCCAATTCCAGTGCAATATTTGAAATGGATAGGAAGAGCAATAGTTGGTGATTTTGGTTATTCAACACAATACAATGCACCAGCTTTTTCGATAATAATAGAAGCTTTAAAAAATACATTATTAATATCAATAGTTTCATTTATATTAAGTTCAATACTTGCAATAGTGATTGGTGTTATTACAGCGGCAAAATCTAAAACATGTATAGATTATATAGTTACTTTCATTTCATTTGTAGGAATATCTATACCAACATTTTTCTTTGGACTGCTAATAGTAAAGTGGTTGGGATATGATTTGGCTATCTTACCATCATCAGGAATGGAAACATTAACAGCATCATATACAGGTTTAGAGCATGTACTTGATGTTATTAAGCACATGATTATGCCTATTATAGTATTGTCACTTACTCAAACTGCAACATTGTTAAGATATACAAGATCTTCGATGATTGATTCATTAAATCAAGATTATATGAGAACAGCACAAGCTAAAGGACTTACTAGAAATAAAGCTGTATGGACACATGGACTTAGAAACTCTATGATTTCAATAATAACAGTTTTATGTATGCAGCTACCAGCCCTAGTTTCAGGTGCCTTAATTACAGAAACTGTATTTGTATGGCCAGGTATAGGCACATTAAATTACAATGCAATTATGAATAGAGACTATATGTTGATAATGGGAATAACAATGCTTATAGCAGTTGTAATTGTAGTGGCGAATATAATAGCAGATATTTTATATGTAATAGTAGACCCAAGAATTAGATTGAGTCAATAGGAGGGATATAAATGGTTGTAAATACTTTAAAAAAAGAAGAAAATTCAAAGCAAGAAAAATATGTATCATTAACAGAAATATCCTTTCGTAAGTTTAAGAAAAACAAATTGGCAGTAGTGGGTGTATTTATAATTGCAGCACTAGTTTTACTTTCAATATGTGCACCATTGCTTACGGATTATACAATCAGCCAAACTGATTTATTTAATATAAAAATGGCACCAAGTAGTGAACATATATTAGGAACAGATGATTTGGGAAGAGATGTGTTTACAAGGTTACTTTATGGAGGAAGAGTTTCCATAATAGTAGGTATTGCATCAATGACAGTGCAGTTAGTTATAGGTGTAATAATGGGAGCAATAGCAGGTTATTTTGGTGGAATAGCTGAAAAAATAATTATGAGAATAATAGATGTAATAATGTGTTTCCCATTCTTTGTTATAGCAGTATCTGTTGCTGCAGTAGTAGGACCAGGGGTTAAAAATCTTATTATAATAATTGGTTTTCTGATGTGGCCTAATATAGCAAGGATAGTAAGAGCAGAGATTTTAGCTTTAAAAGAAAATGATTATATCATGGCAGCTAAAGCTATGGGACTATCATCATTTGAAATCATAAAAAGTCATATACTTCCAAACATCATGTCACCTATATTAGTTGCAGCAACTTTAGCTATAGCAAATGGTATTTTAACAGAAGCTTCCTTAAGTTTCTTAGGAATAGGAGTTAAATTACCACAACCAAGCTGGGGAAATATGTTGATTGCAGCTCAGAACATAGGAACATTACAAAGAGAATGGTGGTTATGGATACCAGCAGGTAGTTTAATAATTTTAATGGTACTATCAATCAACTTTGTTGGAGATGGGCTTCGTGATGCTCTAGATCCAAAAACTCGTCTGTAGGAGGAAATAAAAATGAGTATATTAGAAGTAAAAGACCTTAAGGTTTCATTTCCTACAGTAATGGGAAAGGTTGAAGCAGTAAAAGGTGTAGATTTAAATGTAAATCTTGGAGAAGTATTAGGTATAGTAGGGGAATCAGGAAGCGGTAAAAGTGTTACCTCTTTAGCTATTATGGGACTTATAAATAGTGGAAGTGGAAAAATTGAATCTGGGGAAATTTTGTTTGAAGGAAAAAATCTTATAGATTTAACTGAGAAAGAAATGTGCAAGGTAAGAGGAGATAAAATTTCAATGATATTTCAGGAACCTATGACATCCCTAAATCCAGTAGTAACAATTTATAAACAATTGAGAGAAGTATATAAAATTCATAGACCAGATAAAAAAAATAATTGCAAAGATGAACTTATAGAATTATTAAATAAATTAAATATACCAGATCCAAAATCTGTTTTAAATAAGTATCCATTTGAATTAAGTGGTGGCTTAAAACAAAGGATAATGATTGCTATGGCTATGATTTGTAAGCCTTCACTTATAATAGCAGATGAGCCCACTACAGCTTTAGATGTAACTACACAAGCTGAGATAATAGAACTTTTAAAACAGATTAAGGAAGAAGGTAATAGTGGAATAATGCTAATTACCCATGATTTAGGAATAATAGCAGAAATGGCACAAAGAGTAGTTGTAATGTATTATGGAAAAGTTGTGGAAGAGTGTAGTGTTGAGGAATTTTTTAATAATGCAAAACACCCATATTCAAAGGATTTGCTGGGAGCAATGCCTGAAAACTTTAATGGACGATTCCAATCCATAGAAGGAAATGTCCCTAGTTTATATGAGGATGTAAAAGGATGTGCTTATTATAAAAGATGTAAAAAAAGAACTATAGAATGTGAAAATTTAAAACCGCCCATGGTAACTTTAAAAGATAATCATATGGTTCGTTGTATTAAATGTGAGAAGGGAGACGAAAAATAATGATAAAAAAAGAGGACAAAATCATATTTGAAGTTTTAAATCTCAAAAAATATTACCAAGTTAGGAAAAAATCTTTTGCAAGAGGAAAAGAGTATGTTAAATCTGTTGATGGAGTTAGTTTTTCAATAAAAGAAAACACAATATTGGGGCTAGTAGGTGAGTCTGGATGTGGAAAGTCAACAATAGGAAAGGCTGTTTTAGGTTTAACATCACCAACGGGGGGAAAAGTTAAATTTGGAGATAATGTTATCTTTGATGTTGAGAATAATACAAAAATATCAAATAGTGAAATGACTAAACTGAGAAGCCAGATGCAAATAATTTTCCAAGATCCTTATGCAAGTTTAGACCCAAGAAAGAGTGTGGGACAAATTGTATCAGAAGGAATTAAAAAGCACGAAATAGTTCCAAAAGATAAGATTGAGGATAAAACAAAAGAAATGTTAGAATTATGTGGATTAGATGCAACTACTATGTTCAGATATCCACATGAATTTAGTGGAGGCCAAAGACAAAGAATAGGTATTGCAAGAGCCTTGGCTATGAATCCTAAATTTATAGTATGCGATGAGCCAACAGCAGCTTTAGATGTATCTATACAATCGCAAATTCTAAACTTAATGCTAGATCTAAAAGATAAGTTTGGCTTAACATACTTATTTATCTCTCATAACTTTAGTGTAGTAAAATCATTTTGTGATGAAATAGCAGTAATGTACTTAGGTCAGATAGTGGAAAAAGGAAGTGCTTATGAAGTGTATAATAACCCAAAACACCCATATACAAAAGCATTGATTTCATCAGTACCAATTCAACATCCAGATGAGGTTAAAGAAAGAATTACCTTAGAAGGAAGTATACCTAGTGCTGTTGATTTACCAAGTGGATGTAGATTTCATACTAGGTGTCCATATAAAACAGAGCGTTGTATAAATGAAAGCCCAACATGGAAAATTTTAGACAATAAAACTGGAGTAGCATGTCATATATATTAACTTAGAATAATTGTAAAGCTAAAAAGCCTGGTACACTATGTCCTAGTGTATCAGGTTTTTTAATTTTATAGATATGAAAATAGTATAGTAATAATTAATATATATGATTTATAATTTATATTAAGAGTATACAAATAAAATCAATAAATAAAATATGTAATAAATTAAGGAGTGTTCTTATGGTTAAAAATAATAAATGCAAACTTAATGATATTTCAAATTATTTGGTAGAAAAACTAAAAGCAAAAGAAATAACAGCAGAGGAATTTTTAAGCATGAACAGCAATATATCTGACGAAGAACTTAATAATAAGTCAAAAATTTATAAGATAAATGATTGCAATTTAATAAAATCGCTACTAAGTGAAAATGAAAAATCAGAATTAGAAATAACTATAGACCATCTAAACAAAGACATAGACGGCATAGATAAATCATCTTATGAATATCAGATAAGCACAGGAAATTTGGTAGTAATAATTTTAGAAAGCGAAGATGGGGAGCATTTATCAGGTTTTATCATGGATGGTAATGGAGAATTACTATTTAACTCTTTATTAGAATTAATAGGAAGTGATTTTGAGAAAAGTAACAATACTTTAGAAGATATGATTGAAGAATTAAGACGATTTAAACCATACGGTACTATTTAATAAAGTTTATAAAACTATATATGTTCTGGCAATAGAACTTAGATGAAAAAATCCAGTAGATTTAAACTCTACTGGATTTTTTTATTGTATAAAGCTTAATAAAATCTTAATAAATTGTGGCCTAAATCTTAAAACTTAATTTTTATAATAATGTTAATTACTGATTTAACATAAATTTTGAAGAATATGTTACATTAAGAAATGAGGTGAATGAATATGAAAGAATATAATATATTATTAGTTGATGATGATAAAGATATAGTTAGTTCTATGGAAATACATTTAAAAAATGAGGGACTAAATGTTTATAAGGTATACAATGGAATTGAAGCTTTAGATGTATTATTAGAAAAAGAAGTTCATTTAATAATTATGGATATAATGATGCCAAAATTAGATGGGTTAAATGCAACATTAAAAATAAGAGAAGAAAATAATATACCTATTATACTTATATCTGCCAAAACCCAAGATACTGATAAAATAATTGGACTTAATATGGGTGCAGATGATTATGTAACAAAGCCTTTTAATCCTTTAGAATTAGTTGCTAGAGCAAAATCTCATTTAAGAAGGTATACAAAACTTGGTGCTCATAAGGAAGAAGACAGCGAGATTTTAACAAATCAAGGATTAAAGCTTGATAACATAAAAAAAGAAGTATGTGTAGATGGAGAAATAGTTAAATTAACACCAATAGAATATAAAATATTAGAACTTTTTCTTAAAAATCAAGGTAGGGTATTTTCATCAAGACAAGTGTATGAAATAATTTGGGATGAACCAGGGTTTAATTGTGATAGAACTGTAGCAGTTCATATAAGAAGGATAAGAGAGAAGATAGAAATAAATTCTAAAGAACCAAAGTATATAAAGGTGGTGTGGGGAGTTGGATATAAAATTGATAAAGCATAAAAAAGAAAGGTCATTGGAAATACAAATATTAATAGTAATGACATCAATATTTTTTACACTACTGTTTTTACGACGTATTATGAGTATACCATTCTTGATACTTACAATAATTGAAGTATTTGAATTAGTAAATATACTTAGAAAATGTAAATCTAAAAACGATATATTAAATAAAAGTATAATTTTCAAAGTTTTATTTGATAAAAATGTAAATCTAGATAATAAATTAATACTAATAAAAGCTATAACTATTTTTATTGTATTCATTATTGTTCAAGTTATTGTTGCTAGTGGACTGAATTATGTGAAAATAGATTATTATACAGTAATGGATAATATTTTTCCTGATTTAAATTTATATAGAGGAAATAACTTTATAAGTGCTTTAATAGGAATTATATTTTGCGATTTGATTATGGGATTATTTATTATAAAAAAACTAAATAAACTTGTAGATATACAGTTTGGTGTATCACAATTAAAAAAAGGTAATTTTGATTATAAAATAGATACTACAAAAGATGATATGATTGGGAAATTAGCAATGGATATAAATAATTTAGGATATAACATGAGTTTGGAGGTTGAAGAAAGGTTAAAAAGTGAAAGAATGAAGACTGATTTAATAACCAATGTATCACATGATTTAAAAACTCCCCTTACAGCTATTATAAATTATATTGAATTAATTAAAAAAGAAAACACAGATTTAGTTTTAAAAGACTATGTGGAAGTATTAGATAAAAGATCTCAAAGGTTAAAAGTTTTGATTGAAGATTTATTTGAAGCATCAAAAGTAAGTAGCAATGATTTAGAACTTAATTTAGAAAAAAATGATATAAATCAACTTTTGATGCAAAGTATAGTTGAGATGGATGAAGCTATTGAAAATTCACAACTTGATTTTATTGTAAATGTACCTGAAAAAGAGGTTTATATATTAGCAGATGGTAGAAAAACATTTAGAGTATTTGAAAATCTTATTTACAATATACTGAAATACTCATTAGAAGGAACTAGGGTATACATAGATTTGACGATAAAAGAAAATAAGATAAATATTTGCTTGAAAAATATATCTAAATACCCATTGAACTTTGATGCAAATGAAATTACAGATAGATTTACTAGAGGTGATTTGTCTAGAAATATAGAGGGATCAGGTCTGGGGCTTGCCATAGCAAAAGGATTAGTAGAAGCTCAAGGTGGAATCTTTGAAATTGATATACTTGGAGATTTGTTTATAGCTACAATTGAATTTGATTTGATAAATGAGCAGAAGGAATAATTAATTAGTAGATATTAAGTTATCAGATATTATAGAAAGGAAGGCTTATTATGGATTATGGTTGGTTGAATATTGGAAGCGTTGTGTTTGGATTAATTGCATGTATACTCCCTGCTAATATTATATTTTGTAACAAGTTAGTTAATAAGAATTGGATTATTTTTTCTGGGATTAGTACTAGTGCTTGCATTATTTCCTTATGGATGCAAATTGTTTATATCAATCACCTTGTAAATATAGAAGATTGGACAGCTATCATGGATACATCAAATGCAATAGTATGCATTTCAAGCTTACTATTATTAGTTACCATTACACTAAATGTTATTTTATACATTTTGAAAAATAAAAAAGACAAAAAAATATTGATTAATAAATGATATCTATTTAAAAATAAATATATTGGGAGACACAATGAAAATGAAAAAAAAATATTTAATCATGACAATAATAACTCTTGTTATTTTTGTTTGTGGTTGTAGTAAATCTAGCACAAATATTGAAAAATACCTTAAGAGCGGAGAAATTATTGATTCTTATGCAAAAGAATTTATGCCATCCATTGAGGAATTGCCAAAATATAAAGATATTTCCTATAAATATAATAAAGAATCTGTACTATGGTATAAGTCAGATGCTATGACTCTTGTTGTTGAGTATGATGATGTAACATATAAAAGTGAAAAAGAAAAATTATCAAAGAAATATACATTCTTAAGTGAAAAAATTCCTTTTGATGAGGAAGGTTTATATATTATTCCAGAATATAAATTTTCCATAAATAGTTACAATTTTATTGTTGTAGAAGAACGTGATAAGGATAATACTGATTATCCAAAATCATTTGGTATGATAGGAACATCTGATGAGAAAAGAAGTATAGCATACTTATACTTCTATGATTTTGACTTAGATTATATAGGAAATAAAGATGAAAAATCACCTATGGCTGACTTTGTAAAGAAATATTTCAAATATGATTTTTAATATTAAATTTAAATAAGTAAATTTATAGAATGATTAATAGTTATTCAAGTAGATAAATCTCTCCATTGTAGTTATAATTTACAAATAAGGGGGGATTTTTTTATGAAAATAACATATTTAGAGGATAGAGTAAAAAGCCACAGGCACAACTTGCATAACTTAGCGGAACTTTCTCAGGTGGAATTTAATACAGCAAAGTATATTAGAGACTACTTAGAAAAATTAGGTGTGGAATATGAAATATATTTAGAAACAGCAACAGTGGGAATTATAAAAGGAAAAAATCCTAAAAAAACAATTGCTTTTAGGTCAGATATAGATGCACTACCTAGTCATAAAGGAGCTGAACATTTATGTGGACATGATGGACATATGAGTATACTCCTTGGACTAATAGAATACATGGTTGATAATAAAGAGAAGTTAAATGATAATATAGTATTTGTATTTCAACCAGCAGAAGAAGATATTGGCGGGGCTGAAAGACTTATGGATGCTGGTGTATTTAAGAAATACAAAGTGAATGAAGTTTATGGACTTCACATACATCCTGATTTTCCAGAAGGATATGTAGCTTGTAGACCAGGCTATTTAATGGCTCAAAATGGGGAAATAAATATTGACATAATCGGTAAGGGTGGTCATGGTGCCATACCGCAAAATACAAAAGACGCAATTTTAATAGCATCAGAGTTTATTACAAGTTTACAAAGTATAGTATCTAGAAATATTAATCCTATAGAAGGGGCTGTAATAACTATAGGGAAAATAACTGGGGGCAGTGTTAGAAATATTATTGCTGAAGAAGTGAGATTAGAAGGTACCATCAGATGCTTTAACCCTTCTGTTTATGATACTATGGTGAATAGGATAAGAGACCTTGTTAAGGGATTTGAAATATCTTATGGTTGTAAAATAAATGCTGAAATTGTACATGGATATTTAGCAGTTAATAATGATAAAAAACTGTATGATGAATTTGTGAATGCTATTGGAAAAGATATGATAATAGAAACAGATCCACTTATGATTTCGGAAGACTTTTCTTATTATCAAAGGGAAGTACCAGGATTATTTTTTATGTTAGGTGCTAGAAATGAAGAAATGGGCTTTGTAAATGGGCTTCATAATTTTAAATTTAATTTTAATGAAGATATATTAATCAATGGTTTAAATATATATAAGTTACTGTTAGAGTATAAAAATTCGTTACACTTATAGTGCCAACGAGTTCCCTTCGCTATCGCTTTAAGAAACTCCGTTGCTTAGAATTGACTAGGTTCATAGGGATACGGGATGATTTTCCTTAGCTAATAATATATACCCCTTTAGTTTTTGTATAAATTTTTGCCTATATGACAAAACTACAAAAAAAGAAGGGGTGTTTTTTATGGATAAAAATAAATTAACTGAAGAATTCATTTATAAATGTGAAAAACAAAGAAAGAAAAATGAAAAAAAGGTAAAACCATTGACACAAGATGATATAATGAAATATGAGATAGCAGGAGAATTAGGTCTGCTTGATAAAGTTGATGAAAAAGGATGGGCAGGTCTTACTGCTAAGGAAGCGGGAAGAATCGGTGGAATCCTCACATCACGAAAAAAACAATTAAAAAAGAAAGCTGAAGAAGAGGATAAAAAGGATGAATCAATATAGTGATTTTGCCTTTGTATATGATGAACTTATGAAAGAAGTTGATTATGACAATTGGGTTAAATACATTGAAGATATAATAAAAAGTGAAAATGTTGAAGTACAAAATATATTAGAATTAGCTTGTGGTACAGGAAATTTAACTATACCACTTACTAAAAAAAATTATGATATCGCAGGAATAGATATTTCAGAAGAGATGTTACAAGTTGCCCGAGAAAAAGGAGAAAGAGAAAATGTTGAGTTAGTATTACTAGAACAAGACATCGTAGAACTTGATTTTGACGTGACTAACTTAGACTGTATCCTTTGTGGGTGCGATGGATTTAACTACATAACTTATGACGAAGATTTAGAAGGTGTATTTTCTAAATGTAATGAGTTACTAAAAGAAAATGGAATTTTTATATTTGATATAAGTTCTTATTACAAATTATCAAAAGTGCTAGGAAACAACATGTATGGTGAAAACAGAGAAGATATAGCTTATATGTGGCAAAACTACTTCGACGATTACGAAAATTTAGTAGAAATGGACCTTGCATTCTTTGTTAAAGGAGAAGATGGTAGATTTGATAAATTTGAAGAAAACCACTTACAAAGAGCTTATAAAAATGAAGAAATAATGGAATTGCTAAAAAATGCAGGATTTGAGTATATAAAAACTTATGGAGATTTTAAATTAGAAGCTCCAAAAGAAGACAGCGAAAGAGTATTTTTTGTTTGTAAAAAATAAGCATAAATGGAGGGAAAACAATGAAGGATTACGTTATAAAAGCAACTAGCGCAAATGGACAAGTAAGAGCTTATATTGGCGTAACTAAAAACTTAGTTCAAACTGCTAGAGATAATCATAATACAATAAAAGTTGCAACTGCAGCACTTGGAAGAACATTAACAGCTACAGCTATGATGGGCTTAATGATGAAAAATGACAAAGATGAGTTAAGTGTAATCATAAAAGGTGGAGGACCTATAGGGACTATACTTACAACTGCTGACTCAAAAGGAAATGTTAAAGGTTATGTACAATACCCAGATTTAAATGGTGTTGAAGTACAGGACTATCCAAATGGAAAATTAAACGTTGCTGGAGCAGTAGGAAATAAGGGTTATGTTAAAGTAATAAAAGACTTAGGACTTAGAGAGCCTTATGTTGGTTCTTATCCATTAGTAAGTGGAGAAATCGCAGAAGACTTCACTCATTACTTTGCATTATCTGAGCAGACTCCATCAGTAGTTTCTTTAGGAGTTCTTACAACAGCAACAGAAGTTGAGCAAGCTGGAGGATTAATAGTTCAATTAATGCCAGATGCAACAGAAGAAACTATAGCTACTTTAGAGCAAAATGTGGCTAAGTTAAAATCAGTTACTACAATGTTAAGTGAAGGAATGACTCCAGATGACATATTAAATTTAGTGTTAGAAGGATTAGATCCAAAGATTCTAGATATATGTGATGTTAAATTTGATTGCAACTGTTCAAAAGATAGAATAAAGAAAGTTTTAATATCATTAGGTAGAGAAACTTTAACTGAAATAATAGAAGAAGATAAGCAAGCTGAAATAAGCTGCCACTTCTGTAATAGTGCGTATCACTATGATGAAGATGAATTAAGAGAAATATTAAATGAGATGTAGTTAATATAGAAAGAGAGTTGTCGTGAGACAGCTCTTTTTTTATTTGTAAAATAAGTTGAAGAAATATAACTATAAATATAATTTGTATAGAATACATTGAAGAGAGTTTGTACTAAAGATATATTAGTATGTATACTAATGAAAGGTATAAAGAATAGGATAAGGAGATCTAAAATGTTTTATAATTATGAAATGATTAATCTACTCTTTGATTATAAGGCAGAAATAAAATTGGACTGTGATTAATTTTTAGTAAGTGATTTTGACTATTAGGGTGATGATAAAAAAGCATTGAGTAATTCAAAACGATATATGGGAAAAAATATAATAATAAATTCAAATGAAGTTGAGAAGTATCGGGGGAAGAATATAGTTTTATATTATAGAATTGGATATAGATAAGGGTGTAAAAATAAAGAGTTAGGAGTAATTGATATGAATTTATTAGAGTGGTTAGAAAATTGGTACAATAGTAATTGTGATGGAGATTGGGAGCATATGTATGGTGTAAAGATAGAAACTGTTGATAATCCAGGATGGTCAATTAACATTGACTTAATAGATACTTATTTAGAGCAAAAGGAATTTAGCACAGTTAAATACGACAAAGGTAATGAAGATTGGATTATTTGTATAAAAGAAGATGGTGTATTTAAAGGTTCAGGAGGTCCTAAGAAATTAAACGAAATTATATTTATATTTAAAAGTTGGATAGAAAAAGATGAGGAAAAGTAAAATGATTAATAAATATTTAGAAAATAACGTAATGGAGGGCATGGGGAGATGCTCTGATATGATTTGGATTTCATTTGGTAAGGAATTATTAGTAAGGAATTACCGAAATGAGGAAGTTAAAAAATCGGAATATGCTCTTCATATTCAATGTCCATTTCGAATATCTAAAAATAATAAGATTCTATTGAGCAATTATGATATTTATACATCAATAGAAGGTTCCATAAAAGATGATTGGGATGTTATAGGAAATAATAGATATGATAAAATTGTTGAGGATTTACTGATACCAATGTTACCGTTAAAGGTTAATAAAGTGAATTTTAGTAAAATTGGAGATATTGAGATTTTATTGAAGGATAATATAGTTATAAATATATTTGTAAATTCTTCTGAAATTGCTGAAGAATGGAGATTTATAAATAACAATACTGGTGAACATTATGTATTCAGAGAAGATTAATAATTTATTACTAGTTTAAGATGTAGAGTATAAACTAATCAAAACAACCTTGTGGAAATAATTTTCATTTATAGTATAATCACTATTGTAAGAACAAGATAATTTAAATCAATGGAAAACTATAAATAGATTATATTAAGGGGGACAAATATGAAATACAATTTTGACAAGAAAATAGATAGAAAAAATAATAATTCTACTAAATGGTCAGGTATGAAAGGGGGATTCATATCAAACGATTTACTGCCATTTTGGATAGCAGATATGGATTTTGAGATATGTCCTAATATAAGTGAATCTATGAAAAAAGTCTTAGATCAAAATATATTTGGATATGTAAACACGGGGAAAAGTTATTTTGAAAGTGCATGTAATTGGACAGAGAAAAGATACGGGTATAGCATGAATCCAGAAACTTTAATACACACTTCAGGTGTAGTTTTATCCTTAGTTTTAGCGGTGGAGTTATTAACATGTGAAGATGATAATATTATGATTAGCTCACCAGCATATCCTCCATTTTATGATTGTGTATTAGACAATAATAGAAAACTATTTTTAAATGAATTAATAATTAAAGACAATAAATATGTAATTGATTTTGAGGATTTTGAAAAGCAAATAATAGAAAATAATGTAAAGTGGTACATATTATGCAATCCTCACAACCCTACAGGAAGAGTATGGGACAGAGATGAATTGAAGAAAATAGCTGATTTATGTTCAAAACATAATGTAAGAGTAATAAGTGATGAAGTATGGAGAGATTTAGTATTTAAAGATTATAAATATACTCCTTTTGCATCTTTATCAAAAGAAGTTGAAGAAATAACAATAACATGTTTCTCTGCAAGTAAGACTTTTAATTTAGCTGGATTACAAGCATCATTTATTTCCATACCAAAAGAAAATGAGCGTGAAAAATTTAAAAAAGAATTGGCAAAATATCATATGGCAAGAAATAATTCTTTTAGTGTGGCAGCTGTAGAAACAGCATTTAATGAAGGTGAAGAATGGCTAAGTCAATTATTAGACTATCTAGAAGGTAATTTAAATTATTTAAGTGATTTTATACATGAGGATTTACCAAAGATTAAATTTATAAGACCAGAAGGAACTTATGTAGTTTGGCTAGATTTTTCAGAATACAAAATAGATGACATTAATTTATACTTACAAGAAAATGCTAAAGTTGCATTAAACAAAGGAGAAGCCTTTGATAAAAGCTATAAAGGCTTTGCAAGAATTAATATAGCTTGTCCACGATATCAGTTAGAAGATGGTTTAAATAGAATAAAAGAAGCTTTAGATAGATTATAAATTATGAAAAAAGATGCTTAATGCATCTTTTTTTATGCTTAAAATTTATATGAAAATCATGTTATAGAAAAACATAATAATTAAGGCTTGTATATACAAAAATACAATAAGACAGGCATTTGTAACTATGTTAGAATTGACTTTGGAAAAGGTTATCATAAAAATATTTAAGATTACAAGGAGAAAAATAGAATGGGTGTAACGAGTAAAAAAATTATTACAGTTTTATCAAGTTTAATGATTGGAGTAACAATTCTAGTTGGATGTAGTGGCTCAAATGATAAGTCACAAGATTCGCCAAATAAGGATTCTAAAGAAAAATTAGTAGTGGGGGTTTCTACAGAATATTATCCATGGTGTTTCAAAGAAAATGATGATAATAAAGGTTTTGAAGTGGATGTATGGAAGGAAATAGGAAAAAGAACAGGATATGATATAGAATTCCAAACAGCTAAATTCAGTGGTCTAGTTGGGATGTTAGATGCTGAAAAAATAGATACAGTTGCTCACCAAATGTCAACAACAGAAGAAAGAAGAGAAAAATACGATTTTACTGAAACATATGCTTATAGTAAATATAAGTTTATAGTTCCAGAAAATAGTAAAATAAGCAAAATAGAAGATGTAAAAGGTATGAAAGTTGGTTGTGTATTAGGTGGAAATGGGGAAAAAACTATAAAAGATCTTAATGAAGAACATAAATTAGGTTTAGATATAGTTACATATGACGGAGTACCTATGGAACAAGATGTAGTAGACGGAAGAATAGATGTTGCTTGGTTATCAGAAGTTAAAGCAAAAACTACAATTGAACAAGGTAAACTACCTTTAAAAATAGCTGATATAGATACAGGTGTTTATGAAATAAATCAATATCCATTTAGAAAAGAAGAAGCAAGTAAAGATAGAATAGCAAAGGTTAATGAAGCTATAAAAGCAATGCATGAAGATGGAACGTTTACTGAACTATCAAATAAATGGTTTGGACTAGACACAACTAAAGAATAAAAGGTGAAAAAATGCAAATATTTGATTTTGAATTTGTAGCAAACTTAATACCAATAATGATTAAATACCTAGGAGTGACTTTTAAAATGTCGTTATTGGCATTAGTACTAGGTATTGTAGTAGCTATGGTTATAGCATTGGTTGTTGATGCTGAAATACCTGTACTTAAGAGGTTATCTAAAATATATATTTCTTTTTTTAGGGGAACTCCCTTAGTAGCCCAATTATTTTTTATATATTTTGGATTAATAAAAATAATACCATCTCTTAAAGAGTTAAGTGCTTTTAATGCAGCAGTAATCGTACTAGGTCTTAACTCATCAGCATATTTTGCTGAAAGTTTGAGAGGAGCTATATCTTCAGTAGATAAAGGACAAGCTGAGGCATGTTATGCATTTGGTATGACTTATACTCAAGCTATGATGAGAATTATTTTGCCACAGGCTATTAGAGTTGCCATACCAGCTATGACAAATACTTTTGCAGATATTATAAAAGGGTCTTCCTTAGCTTTTACAATAGGTGTTACGGAAATAATGGCTACAGCTCAATCAGAAGCGGCAGCCACATATAAATATTTAGAGGCATTTACTTGCGTAGTAATTATCTATTGGCTTATAAATTTAGCAGTTGTATATGTACAAAATAAGCTGGAGAAAAAGTTAAGTGAAGCATATTAAATGGAGAAGTACTTATGTTAAAAATAAATAGTTTAAGTAAAAAATTTGACCAAAATACTGTATTGAAAAATATTGATTTAGAAGTCAAAAAAGGTGAAGTAGTTGTTTTAATAGGACCATCAGGTACAGGAAAATCAACTTTACTAAGATGTATAAATATTTTAGAAAAAGCTGATAGTGGAAGTTTAACCATAGGAGATTTAAATGTAGATTTGGCAAATTTACATAAAAAAGACATACTAAAAATAAGAAGAAAGACAGCTATGGTTTTTCAAAATTACAATTTGTTTAATAATAAAACAGTAATTGAAAATATAACTGAACCACTAATTGTAGTAAAAAAAATAGATAAAGAAAGTGCAAATAAAATAGCTCTAGAAAAGCTTAAATTAGTAGGCATAGAAGAAAAAAAAGATCAATATCCTTCTAGACTGTCTGGGGGACAAAAGCAAAGAGTTGCCATAGCGAGAGCGTTAGCTGTAGACCCAGAAGTCATACTAATGGATGAGCCAACTTCAGCCCTTGACCCAGAGTTAGTTGGCGAAGTTCTAGATGTTATAAGATCTTTGGCAAAGGTTCATATGACTATGATAATAGTAAGTCATGAAATGAAGTTTGCTAAGGAGATAGCAGATAGAATTATATTTATGGAAAATGGTGTTATAGAAGAAGAAGGAAGTCCATCAGACCTATTCAGGGAAAATAAGAATACCCGTATAAATCAATTTGCTAGAATTGTGTTATAAATTTAATATGAATGATAGGGAGTTGCCATAAGGCAACTCCCTTATTATTTAAAACATATATTAAAAATATTTAGGAAAACGATTGACAAGGGTTTGATAATAGTTTATCATTTTTTATAAAAGAGATAATATAACATACAAAAATATGTTATATTATATAAAATTAAACTTTGAAGGATCATAAATTATTACATCTAAGAAAAATATAATTTTCCAATTTAGAGATGTTTTAGCTGAAACTGATGAATAGAAGTTTAGTTTATAAGGAGGATTTGAGATGAATACTACAGCAAGAATTGAAAGATTAAGACAAAATTATGTAAATTCAAAGCCATCAATTTGTTATGAAAGAGCTAGAATTTTCACTGAATCACACAAAAGAACAGAAGGACTTCCAGTAGCTATAAGAAGAGCGCAAGCTTTCTATGATTTCTGTAATGAATTTGATATAAAAATATTTGAAGATGAATTAATAATAGGAACAGCAGGAAAATTCAGAAGAAGTGGTATACTAACACCTGAATTTTCATGGAAATGGGTAGAACAAGAAATGGACATATTTGATAAACGTCCGCAAGATCCATATGAAATGACTGATGAACAAAGATCTTATGTAAGGGAAAATATATTCCCATATTGGAAAGGTAAATCATTAGAAGAACATTTTCTTGGAATGTTGCCAAAAGAAGTGGCAAAAGTAACTGTTGATACCGGCATAGTAGACAATGATTCTAAATGGCGTCAAGCTGTTGGAGAGATAACTCCTGACTATGATGATGTACTTTTCCCACAAGGATTTACCAAAATATTAAAAAATGCTGAGGATCATCTTGCTAAGTTAAGTTATGCAAAAGCAGGAGACTTGGATAAAATAAACTTCTATAAATCAGTAATACTTACTTCAAAAGGTATAATCCGTCTAGCTGAAAGATATGCTGACCTAGCAGCTAAAATGGCAGAAGAAGAAACTGATGAGGTAAGAAGTAAAGAGCTTAAGAAAATTTCAGAGGTTTGTCATAATGTACCAGCAAACCCACCAAGAAACTTCCATGAAGCTATACAATTTTTCTGGTTCGTACAACTTGGAGGAATAATCTCTGAAAACCCATTAGCATTAAATCCAGGAAGATTCGACCAATACATGTATCCTTACTATAAGAATGATATAGAAGAAGGAACAATGGATAAAGATGGAGCTAGAGAACTTATACAGGCACTTTGGTTAAAATTATCAGAGTGGGTATGGACTATATCTTCAAATACAGCTGGTTTCTTTGCTGGATACAACCAATTCCAAAACCTTACTGTAGGTGGAAAAACTAGAGATGGTGCGGATGCAACAAATGAGCTTTCTTACCTTTGTTTAGAAGCGACTGATAGAGTACGTACACATCAACCAGGTTTAAGTGTTCGTATACACTCAGATTGCCCACAAGAATTTATGAACGCAGTTACTGACTTGGTAAGTAAAGGAACTGGATTCCCAGCAATACACAACGATCAAGCTGGTACACAAATGCTTTTACAAGCAGGATATGAGCCAGAAGATGCTAGAGATTGGAATAACTGTGGTTGTGTAGTTCCTCACTTCAGAAAAACTGGAGAATGGACTTCTGCAGTTAACGTAAACTTTGCCGCTGCAATGGAATATGCTCTTAATGAAGGTAAAAGTCGTATGACAGGAGAAAAAATGGGTCTTGATGCAAAACCTGTAACTGAATATGCAACTTATCAAGACGTTGAACATGCAGTATTCAAGCAAGTAGAGAACCTTGTTGATTTATCAGTTATAGCAACTGTAGTTGCACAAAAATGCCATACTGACATGGTACCTCGTCCATTCTTATCTTCTTGTGTAGATGATTGTATGGAACGTGGAGTTGATTTGGCAAATGGAGGAGCGCATTATAATGTAGGACCAGTTCTTACAGGTATAGGTCTTTCTGTAGTTGCTAATTCACTTGCAGTTATTAAAAAGCTAGTGTTTGAAGACAAAGTTACTACTTTAGAAGAATTAGATAATGCAATGAATGCTAACTGGGAAGGTTATGATGAATTAAGAGATTTAGCTCTTAAGGTTCCAAAATACGGAAATGATGATGATTATGTAGACTTAATAGCTAGAGACCTTGCTAACTTCTACTATCGTAAAACGAGAGCTCATAAAGATATATTTGGTTCAAGCTTTAACTCAGCATTCATGGGAATATCAAATTATATACCAACAGGACGTGTTGTAGGAGCTACTCCATGTGGTCGTCATAGTGGAAAACCTATTGCAGAAGGTGTATCTCCTTATGCAGGAAGTGATGTAAGCAGTCCGCTATTAGCAATGCGTTCAAGTGCAAAAATGAACCATGATGTTCATACAGGGGGAACGCTTCTGAACCTACGTTTAAGCGAAGAAATGGTTAAAACGCAAAAAGGAAGAAATGATTTAGGAAATATTATAAGAGCATACTTTTCACTTGGTGCATTCCATGTTCAATTTAATACAATATCAACAGAAGTACTTAGAAAAGCACAAAAAAATCCAGAAGAATATAAAGACTTACTAGTTCGTGTAGCAGGATATAGTACGCAATTCGTTAACCTTTCACCAGAAATGCAGGAGGCTATAATAGCTAGAACTCCTCATGGAAGAATGGTATAGGTGAACAACAAGATGTTGAATACTAAAGAAAAAGGAGTAGTTCTGCAAATGCAGGACTACTCAATTAACGACGGATCTGGAGTGCGTACTATAATATTTTTACCAGGATGTCCACTAAGGTGTAAATGGTGTGCAAACCCAGAAACTTGGACTACTGGAAGGAAACTTGTGTTTTATAAACACAAATGTATAAGTTGTGGAAGGTGTAAAAATGTATGTCCAAATGGTCTTGATCCTGTAAATATGAAGAGACCTAATGAAGAATGTGAAACTTGTGGAAAATGTGTACAAGCTTGCTTAAATAGAAGTTTAGATATTGTGTGCACATTAAAAGATGCACAAGAAGTTGTTGAATGTGTAAGAAAAGAAGAAATTTTCTTTAGATATACAGGTGGCGGGATAACATTTTCAGGAGGTGAACCATTTGTACAATCAGAATTCTTACGTACACTTGTTAATAAATTTAGTATATTAGGAATAGATATGTGGGTTGAAACATGTGGCCATTTTGAATTTGATAATGTGAAAGATATCATAGCAGAGTTAAATCATGTGTTTTTAGATCTTAAACATATGGACAGTAATAGACATAAAGAATATACAGGTGTTGGAAATGAAAAGATTTTAGAAAATGCAAAAAAAATAAATGAAATGGGTGTACCAATAACAGTTAGAATACCATCCATACCAGGTGTTAATCTTACTGAAGAAAATATCCGAAATACGGCTAAATTTATGAAAGAGAATATGAAGGGTGCAACTATTGAACTTTTGCCATACCATGAGCTTGGTAAGGCTAAATATACTTCATTAGGAATGGAAGATAAGTATAATAAATTTACCACTCCTACCAATGAAGAGTTAGAATTTGCATACAATATATTTAAAGAATATGAAATTATAATAGAGGAATATAAATAAAAAGTGATATTTTAGGGGGCAGATTAATGACTGAATTTATAAACAAAATAAATGGGCCAATTAATAGTTTTGTATGGGGACCAGTAATGTTAGCCTTATTGGTTGGTTTTGGTATATATATGACTACTAGAACGGGATTTTTTCAAATTAGAAAATGTAACACAATAGTAAAAAACACTGTAGGTTCTATAAATGAAAACAAAGGTGCAGTAGAAGATGGTGTTTCACCATACTCAGCAATGGCGGCAGCTGTGGCAAGTAGTGTTGGAGTTGGTAGTATAGCGGGTGTTGCAACTGCCATAGTTACAGGTGGACCAGGAGCAGTATTTTGGATGTGGATGTCTGCACTATTTGGAATGATGACAAAATATTCAGAAGTTGTACTAGCTGTATATTATAGAAGTAAAAATGAAAAGGGTGCATATTATGGTGGCCCAATGCAATACATGGAAAAAGGTTTAAAAAGTAAAGGATTAGCAATATTATTTGCTATATTTGCTGGTATTGCTTGTTTTGGAACAGGTAATATGACTCAATCAAACTCAATAGCAACGGCGTTACAAGGTTCATTTGCAATACCTACCTATGTTACAGGATTAGTGCTCGCAGTATTAACAGGTTTAGTTATATTTGGTGGGGTTTCTCGTATAACAAAAACTGCTGAAACTTTAGTTCCAGTTATGGGATTATTCTATATTTTAGGATCTCTTGTAGTTATAGTTGTAAATAGAGATACAGTACCAGCTGTTATATCTTCTATATTTACTGAAGCATTTAGTTTTAAATCTGCAGGTGGAGGTATAATGGGATATACAATAATGAGAGCTATGAGATTTGGAGTAGCAAGGGGAGTGTTCTCAAACGAAGCAGGACTTGGATCAGCTCCAATGCTTCATGCAACTGCGTCTACAGACAATCCAGTAAAACAAGGTATGTGGGGAATTTTCGAAGTATTTATAACAACAATTTGTATTTGTTCTATGACAGCTTTAGTTATACTTACTACTGGTGTTATAGATTCTGGATTAACGGGACCAGTTCTTACAGCAGAAGCTTTTAGTACAGTCTTTGGTTCATTTGGAGGAGCTTTTGTATCTATAGCAATTACTTTCTTTGCTTTTACATCAATATTAGGATGGGCATATTATGGAGAGTGTAGCTGGGGTTATATTTTTAAAGGAAAACAAAAACTAGTATCACAAATAATAAGGTCATTATGGATACCTACAGTATTTATAGGTTCAGTAGGAAGTCTTGATTTAATATGGAATGTTTCAGATACATTTAATGGGCTTATGATAATACCAAATATCATTGCATTATTTGGACTTTCTGGAGTAGTAATAAAGCTTACAAAGTCATATATTAAAGATCCAGATTCTGTGAAAATGGTAGATAAGGATGTAGAAGGTATAGCATAAGAAAGAAATATATTATAATAAAATAAAAAAGATGACTTCTGTATTATACAGAAGTCATCTTTTTTATTTTAAATGGTTTCTAATATTCTTTCAATATTTCATTCATTAAATCTGGATAATCTGAAAATACACCATCCACATTAAAATCTATCATTTTTCTCATTGAATTAGGTTTATTAATAGTATAAACAAACACTTTTATATTATTTTTGTGAGCTAAATCTACGATTTCTTTTGAAACTAATTGTTGTGAAATATTAATACTATATACATTTAATTTTTTAGCATGTTCAACAACATTAGTTTCTGGAGCATAGTCTTTTTTATACTCATAAAGAGCACCATACTTAAATCTATTATCTAAGTTTTGTAAAATATTTAAGCACTGATGATTAAAAGAAGAAATAAAAATTTTATCTTCAATGCCATATTCTTTGATTAAATCCAAAAGATCTTGTTCTAAATCATAGTGTATTAAATCAGTTTTTGCTTCAACATTCAAAATAATATTTTCATTTTTAATTAGCTCAAAAACTTCTCTTAATGTTGGTATTTTACAATATTCATTTTCAATAAATTCAGATTTTCTACACGTAAAGTTTTTGATTTCCTCCAAAGTAGAGTCTTTTATAAGTCCCCTAGCTTTAAAAGTTCTTTGAACATCTTCATCATGTATAACAACTAATTGTCCATCTTTGCTTTTATGAACATCCAATTCAATTCCATCTACACCTATTGATAAAGCTTTTGAAAAGGCCAACATAGTATTTTCGGGATAGTCACCACTGGCTCCCCTATGGGCAAAAACTTTCATTTTACATCCTCCCTTGTACTATATAAAAGAAAAATTAATTAAATTTAGTATAGTAGTTAACAATATTATCTGTCAATGATTGACATCTATTTAATATATTACCTACAATTTAGATATAATGCTTAGATAACTTATTTTTTAACATTTATTGTTAAAGATATTGGTGTATAATGAGTTTATAAAAAGAAAATATTGGTTGGGTTTTAGGAAGGGATAAATTAAACAATTATGAGAGAATTATTAGAATGTAATCCAATAATAGGGGCTATAAAAGATGATCATGATTTAGAAAAAGTTATAAATTCCGATTGTAATGTTGTGTTTTTACTAAATGGGGATATTTTAACATTAAAGGAAAAAGTAAATAAACTTAAGTTAAATGATAAAAGTGTATTTGTTCATTTGGATATGATAGGGGGTATTTCCAGTAACCCTGTAATTGTAAAGTACTTAAAGAATGAATTTCACATAGATGGAATTATAACTACAAAGGTAAGTTTGGTAAAAAAAGCATTAGAAGAAAATATAGATGTTGTACAAAGAATATTTTTGTTAGATTCTATATCATTACAAACTTCTATGGAAAACATAAGAAGGGTAAAACCAAGTGCAATTGAAATTATGCCTGGTGTAATTACTAAAGCAGTCAAAAGACTACACAAGGAGTTTCCTGACTTGCCTATAATATGTGGTGGACTAATTGATGATAAGCAAGAAATTATTGATGCACTAAAATATGGGGCTATGGCAGTATCCACTACGAAAAAAGAATTGTGGTAATAAATTATAAAAATAGTGACAAATGTATTCTATTTGAATATAATTGTTAGTATATAAGAAATTTTAAACGAAAAAACAATAAAAGTTAATATATATGGCGGGAGAACAGAGAGCCGTTTCTATAAGTAATTATAGGGAGACTCTCTGTTTTTTTGTTTTCAAAAAAGGGGGCAATAAGATGTTTGATGTAGCAATTATAGGAGCTGGAATTGCAGGAAGCGCAATAGCTAGACAACTATCAAAGTATGATTTAAAAACAGTAGTTTTAGAAAAAGGTGTGGAGGTTTGCCAAGGTACAACTAAGGCTAATAGTGCTATAGTACATGGTGGATTTGATGCAAAAGAAGGAACATTAAAGGCTAAGTTAAATGTTCTAGGTTGTAAAATGTATCCAAGTATTTGTAAAGAATTAAGTGTTGAGTACAAAAATAATGGATCATTAGTTTTAGCTTTCAATGAAAATGATATGGAACATATACATGAGTTATATGAAAGAGGATTAAAAAATGGAGCAAGTGATATTGAAATAATAAATGGAGAAAAGGTGAAAGAAATAGAGCCTAATGTTAATGAAGATGTGGTTGGAGCCCTTTGGTGTAAAAGCTCTGGTATAGTTTGTCCATTTAATTTAAATATAGCTTTTATGGAAAATGCTATTATAAACGGTGTGGAATTAAGACTGGAAAGTGAAGTTTTAGATATAAAGAAAATAGAAGATGATTACTTTGAAATAAAAACAAATAAAGAAATTATAAAATCGAAATATGTAATAAATGCAGCAGGGGTATATTCAGATAAAATTAATAATCTTATTGGTGGAAGCGAGTTTCATATTATACCAAGAAAGGGAGAATATAAAATTTTAGATAAATCTGAAGGATATAAAGCAAGCCATACATTATTTACTTGTCCAACAGAAAAAGGTAAGGGAGTCTTGGTAACTAAAACAGTTCATGGAAACTTATTAGTAGGACCAAATGCTCAGGTTGTAGAAAAAGATGATATAACAACAAGTAAATCTGGTTTAAAAGAGATTATGAATGGTGGAAGAAAATCTGTTCCTAATATAGATTTCTCAAAAACAATAACATCTTTTGCTGGAGTTAGAGCTACACCAAATACAGGAGATTTTATGATATTTAAGTCAAGAGTAGCTAAAGGATTTATAAATGTAGCAGGAATAGAATCACCAGGTCTAGCATCAGCGCCGGCTATAGCTTTATATGTGGAAGATTTATTAAAAGATTTAATTCATGAAGATAATAAAGAATTAAATGTAAATAAAAATTTCAATCCAATAAGACTAAAAAACAAGCCTTTTATGGAAATGAGTTTAGAGGAACAAAAAGAGATTTTAAGTAAAGATGGAAGATATAAAACTATAATTTGTAGATGTGAAAACATTACAGAAGGAGAAATAGTTGACGCTATAAACAGACCTTGCGGTGCAAAAACTGTAGATGGTGTAAAAAGAAGGATTAGACCTGGAATGGGAAGATGCCAAGGAGGATTTTGTGGACCAAAGGTTGTTGAAATTATAGCAAGAGAATTAAATATTACATCAGAAGAAGTTCTAAAAGACTACGAAAATTCAAAGATGTTAGTTGGAAAAGCAAAGGAAGTAAGGGGTGAGACTGTTGAAATATAATGTGATTGTAATTGGAGGCGGTCCTGCAGGACTTGGAGCAGCTGTTGAAGCAAAGAAAAATGGAGCAGAAAAAGTATTAATAGTAGAAAGAGATAGAGAGCTTGGTGGAATTTTAAATCAATGTATTCACAATGGATTTGGATTACATGAGTTCAAAGAAGAATTAACAGGACCAGAGTACGCAGGTAGATTTATTCAAATGGCAGCAGAAAGTAATATAGATCATGTGTTAAATACAATGGTTCTTAGTATAGATGATGATGGAGAAAACAAAGTAGTAAGAATTTTAGGAGAAAATGGATTAGAAGAAATAAAAGCCGATGCTGTAGTTCTTGCAATGGGATGTAGAGAAAGAACTAGAGGAGCAATAGATATTCCAGGATACAGACCAGCAGGAGTTTATAATGCAGGTGCAGCCCAAAGATATATGAATATGGAAGGCTATATGGTAGGTAAAAAAGTAGTTATTTATGGCTCAGGAGATATAGGGTTAATAATGGCAAGACGTATGACTTTGGAAGGTGCAGAGGTTAAATGTGTTGTGGAAATAAATCCTCACTCAAGTGGATTAACTAGAAACATAGTTCAATGTTTAGATGACTTTAATATTCCTTTAAAACTACAAACATGTATAAACTACATACATGGAAAAGATAGAGTGGAAGGGGTAACTTTAGCTAAACTAGATGAAAATAGAGAAGTTGTACCAGGAAGCGAAGAATTTATAGAATGTGATACTTTACTTCTTTCTGTAGGATTAATCCCAGAAAATGAACTTTCTACTAATGTTGGAGTAGAACTAGATAAAAAAACTAGTGGACCAATTGTGGATAGTAGTATGTCTACTAATATAGAAGGAATTTTTGCCTGTGGGAATGTGGTTCATGTTCATGACTTGGTGGACTTTGTTACAAAAGAAAGTAGAATAGCAGGAAAAAAAGCTGCCTTATATGTAAAAAATAAGAATGAAAGATTAAGTAAACTAGATAATAAAAAAATAAACACTGTGGCAGGAGACGGAATATCATATATTGTACCACAAAGTTTGAGTCTAGACTCAAATGAAGATGTAAATCTATTTATGAGAGTAAGAAATATTTGCAACAATAAGAAGTTAGTTGTTAGAAGTGGAGATAAAGTTATATTAGAAAAGAAAAGGCCTCATATGATACCGTCAGAAATGGAAACTTTAAAAATAGGTAAAGAAAAGTTATCTAATATAAAAGAAGATATAAGTATTTGTGTGGAGGAGGTTTAATTATGAAAAGAGAAATAACTTGCATAGTATGTCCTAAAGGATGCCAAATGATAGTTAATAATATAGATGGACAATATATAGTAGAAGGAAATAGTTGCATTAGGGGTGCAAAATATGGTGTGGATGAAGTTACTAACCCAAAAAGAATGGTCACTTCTACAGTAAGATTAGAAGGAGCTTATTTGAATATGCTTCCAGTAAAAACATCATCATCTGTGCCAAAAGATTTAGTTTTTGAAATAATGAGTATATTATCAACAATAAAAATTACTGCACCAGTAAAAGTTGGAGATATAATCGTAAAAGATGTATTAAATACAGGAGCAGATATAGTAAGTACTAAAACAATAAATAATATATGTGAGTCTTATGGAAAAGAAGAATTAAGAAAAATTTTATAAAAAATAAGAAAAATGATTAATACAAGCCTATAAATCTTATAAAAAATAAGAAAAAAATTTAAGATTTATAGGCTATTTTTATTTTGTTTTTATAAAATTTTCATTGTTAATAAATAAACTTAGATATAATAAAAAAATTGTAAAAAAGTAAAATACACATATTTATAAAAAAGGATAAAATACTTTTTAAAAGGATAAAATAAATCAAGTGAATAAAAGGTGTTTTTGGTCAAAAGTTAAAATAAATTTACTTTAAAAAATACAAAAAATCACTTGAAAAATGGTTTTCATTAGAGTACAATAAAAATATCTTGTGGGACACAAAATAAGTATAAGGGACAAAAAAAGTCCCGATTATTAAATCAAGAGGATGCAATAATGAAAAATTTATTAAAAATTCAGCAAAAGTTAATTCCTGAAGTTATTGATATTATGACAAAGAGATATTTAATTTTAAGAGAAATATCTTTAAGCGAACCAATAGGAAGACGAGCTTTAGCAACAAATCTCCAAAGTGGAGAAAGAATAATAAGATCAGAAATAGAACTTTTAAAAAAACAAGGTCTTATAGATGTAAATTTAAAAGGTATGACTATTACCGAAGAAGGTAAAGAAATATTAAGTGATCTAAAAGAGAGTATGAATGATGTAATAGGACTTAATTCTCTTCAAGAAGAGCTAAGACAGGTTCTAGGAATCAAAAAAGTCTTGCTAATACCTGGTAGCTATGAAAAAAATAACAGTTTACTGAAAGATATTGGGAAACAAGCTTCAAAATATTTTTTAAGTGTACTTAAGGATGATGACATAGTTTCAATTGCTGGTGGAAGTACAATGCTTGAATTTGCTAAGTCAATTAAATGTGATAAAAAATTTAGCTCTACAGTAGTAGTTCCAGCAAGAGGTAGTGTTGGTCTCGATGTTGAGACACAATCAAATAATGTAGTAGCAGAGGTAAGTAAGAATATACATTCAACTTACAAATTGCTAAACATACCAGATGAGCTTGGTGAAGAGTCAATAAAAACTCTTACACAAGAACCAGAAATAAATAAAACATTGAAATTAATACAAAATTCCAATGTGCTTGTATTTAGTATTGGTAGAGCTGATGAAATGGTAAAAAGAAGAAAATTATCAGATGAAAAAGCAAAAGAGATAATGGACAAAGACGCTATAGGTGAAGCCTTTGGTCATTACTTTAATAAAAAAGGGGAAATTGTTTATAAGTTAAATACAGTTGGGATTGATATGGAATCTTTCAAAAACAAAAGAGAAACTATAGCTGTATTTGCGGGGAGAAAAAAAGCAGAAGCTTTTATTCCAATTTCCAAACTAAACGAGAATTTAGTTCTTGTTACAGATGAAGATAGTGCAAGAAGAATTCTTGAACTTACTGTGAATAACTAGCTTGTCTAGTAAAAAATATAATGAAAATTACACCATGTAGGAGGTATATGAAATGGTTAAAGTAGCAATCAATGGATTTGGTAGAATAGGTAGATTAGCATTAAGAAAATTAATGGAGCAAACAGAGGAGTTTGAAGTAGTTGCAATAAACGACTTAACAGACGCTAAAACATTAGCTCATTTATTTAAATATGATACAGCTCAAGGTAGATTCAACGGTGAAATAGTTGTTGAAGATGGTGCTTTCGTAGTAAACGGACACAAAATAAAAGTTACAGCTGAAAGAAACCCAGCTGACTTACCATGGGCAGAACTTGGAGTGGATATAGTATTAGAGTGTACTGGATTCTTCACTTCTCAAGAAAAAGCTGGTCTTCACTTAGAAGCAGGAGCTAAAAAAGTTGTTGTATCTGCACCAGCAACTGGTGATGTTAAAACTGTAGTTTTCAACACTAACCAAGATATATTAGATGGATCTGAAACAGTTATATCAGGAGCATCTTGTACAACTAACTGTTTAGCACCAATGGCTAAAACTTTAAATGACAAATTCGGTATAGAAAAAGGTCTTATGACTACTATACATGCATATACAAATGACCAAAATACTTTAGATGGCCCTCATCCAAAAGGTGATTTAAGAAGAGCTAGAGCTGCAGCAGGAAACATAGTTCCTAACACTACAGGAGCTGCAAAAGCTATAGGTTTAGTTATACCAGAATTAAAAGGTAAATTAGACGGAGCTGCTCAAAGAGTTCCAGTTGTAACTGGTTCATTAACTGAATTAGTTTGTACATTAAAGAAAAATGTAACAGTTGAAGAAATAAATGCTGCAATGAAAGAAGCTGCTAACGAATCATTTGGATACACTGAAGAATACTTAGTATCTTCTGACATAATAGGAATAAGCTACGGTTCATTATTCGATGCAACTCAAACAAGAGTTATGGAAGTTGACGGAAAGCAATTAGTTAAGACTGTTTCTTGGTACGACAACGAAATGTCTTACACTTCTCAATTAATAAGAACATTAGGATACTTTGCTAAATTAGCTAAATAGTATGACATAAAGTCCGGGTTTGTAGTTTTATGCTACGGGCTCCGGACTTTTTTAACTGTGAATAGTATAAAAAATAAAGAATAAATTTAAAAATACAAAAATGTTATACCAAAAGGGAAATAGTATAACATAATATGTGCTAATATACATATATAGTGTATACAAATCAGTGGGGAAAGATATATAATAGATACGGAGTAATAATAATGAAAGGAGATTGTATTATGTCAATGTTAAACAAAAAAACAATCGAAGATATAAATGTAAACGGAAAAAAAGTATTAGTAAGATGTGATTTCAATGTTCCATTACAAGACGGAAAAATAACTGATGAGAATAGATTAAATGGAGCTCTTCCAACTATAAAATACTTAATAGAAAATGGAGCTAGAGTTATACTTTGTTCACACATGGGAAAACCAAAAGGGGAACCTAAACCAGAATTATCTTTAGTACCAGTAGCTGCTAGATTATCTGAAATGTTAGGTAAAGAAGTAGTATTTGCTGCAGATGACAATGTTGTTGGGGAAAAGGCAAGAGCGGCTGTAGAAAAAATGGAAAATGGTGATGTAGTACTACTACAAAACACTAGATATAGAAAAGAAGAAACTAAAAACGAAGAAAATTTCTCAAAAGAATTAGCTTCATTAGCTGAAATATTTGTAAATGATGCTTTCGGTACTGCTCATAGAGCTCACTGTTCAACAGTAGGTGCTGGAGAATTCTTAAATGAAAGAGCTTGTGGATACTTAATTCAAAAAGAATTAAAATTCTTAGGAGAAGCAGTAGCAAATCCAGTAAGACCTTTCACAGCTATACTTGGAGGATCAAAGGTATCTGATAAAATAGCAGTTATAAACCAATTATTAGACAAAGTTGATAACATAATAATAGGTGGAGGAATGGCTTATACATTCTTAAAGGCTCAAGGTTACGAAATAGGAACTTCTTTATGTGAAGAAGATAAAGTAGATTACGCAAAAGAAATGTTAGAAAAGGCTAAAGAAAAAGGTGTTAACTTCTTATTACCAGTTGACTCAAGAGCAGCTGCTAAATTTGCTGCTGATGCAGAAGTTGTTGTAACAGAAGATCAAAATATACCTGCAGGTCACATGGGACTTGATATAGGACCTAAATCGGAATCTAAATTCGTAGACGTTGTAAATAACTCTAAAACAATAGTATGGAATGGACCAATGGGAGTATTCGAATTTGAAGCTTTCGCAAAAGGTACGTTAGCAATAGCTAAAGCTATGGCTAACTTAGAAGACGCTACTACTGTAATAGGTGGTGGAGATAGTGCTGCTGCTGTTAACCAACTAGGATTCGGAGACAAAATGACTCACGTTTCAACTGGTGGAGGAGCATCATTAGAATTCTTAGAAGGAAAAGAATTACCAGGAATAGTTGCTTTAGATAACAAATAATATTGAAGGTGGAGGAATAACCATGAGAAAACCTATTATTGCGGGAAACTGGAAAATGAATAAAACAATAGCAGAAGCTGTTGAATTTGTTAATGATATAAAGGGTAAATTAAATGATGAAAGTGTAGATGCTGTAATATGTGCTCCTTTCACTATGTTAAAAGACTTGAAGGAAGCTACAAAAGGTACTAATGTAAAAATTGGTGCTCAAAACATGCACTTTGCAGACAATGGAGCATTTACAGGAGAAGTATCTCCAGCTATGCTTAAAGAATTAGATATGGATTATGTTGTAATAGGTCACTCAGAAAGAAGAGAATACTTCAACGAAACTGATGAAACTTGCAACAAAAAAGTATTAAAAGCTTTAGAAGTTGGAATAGATCCAATACTTTGCTGTGGTGAAACATTAGAAGAAAGAGAAACTGACAAAACTAAAGACGTTGTTAAAACTCAAGTAGTTGCAGGTCTTGCTAATGTTAAAGAAGAAGATTTAGCTAAAGTTGTTGTAGCTTACGAGCCAATCTGGGCTATAGGAACTGGAAAAACTGCTACTGCAGAGCAAGCTAACGATGTTATAGCTTATATAAGAGAAGTAATAGCTTCTTTATATGGAGAATTAGCTAATGAGGTTAGAATACAATATGGTGGAAGTGTTAAACCAGGAAATGTAGTAGAAATAATGGGACAAAGCGACATAGACGGTGCATTAGTTGGTGGAGCTTCTTTACAACCAGCTGATTACATGGCGCTTGTTAATTATCAAGGAGTGAAATAGTTAATGAAAAAACCAGTAGCTTTAATCATCATGGATGGATTTGGACACACTACTAAAGTAGAAGGTAGTGCTATAGACAAAGCTAACACACCTAACATAAAGAAATTAGTAGATGAGTATCCAAATACATTAATAAATGCTAGTGGTCTTGATGTTGGACTTCCAAATGGACAAATGGGTAACTCAGAAGTTGGTCATACTAACATTGGTGCAGGAAGAATAGTATATCAAGATTTAACTAGAATAACAAAAGCAATAGAAGATGGCGATTTCTTTAAAAACAAAGTATTATGCCAAGCTATGGAAAATGGAAAAGAAAAAGCACTTCACATTATGGGATTATTATCTGATGGTGGAGTACATTCACATATAGATCACCTAAAAGCTTTATTAAAAATGGCAGATGATAAAGGTGTAAAAAAAGTTTATGTTCATGCATTTACTGATGGTAGAGATACAGATCCTCAAAGTGCTATACACTATGTAAGAGAAATAGAAGATTACATGGATGAGATAGAATGCGGAGAGTTTGCTACTGTAAATGGTAGATACTACGCAATGGACAGAGATAAAAGATGGGAAAGAGTTGAAAAAGCATATAATGCTATGACTTTAGGAGAAGGAGAAACTGCTTCTTCTGCAAGTGAAGCTGTTGCAAACTCTTACAAATCAGGAAACAATGATGAATTCATATTACCAACTGTTATAACTAAAAATAATGAACCAGTTGGAAAAATAAGTGATGGAGATTCTGTTATATTCTTCAACTTTAGACCTGATAGAGCTAGAGAAATAACTAGAGCTATAGTAAGTGATGAATTTAGTGGATTTGAAAAATCTCCTATAAAATGTTTCTTCGTATGCTTAACAGAATACGATGTAACTATACCAAATGTTCACATAGCATTTTGTCCAGCATCATTAAGTAATACTTTAGGTGAGTACTTAGCTAAAAATAAAAAAACTCAACTTAGAGCTGCTGAAACAGAAAAATATGCTCATGTTACATTCTTCTTCAACGGTGGAGTAGAACAACCAAATGAGGGTGAAGATAGATTACTAATACCTTCTCCAAAGGTTGCAACTTATGATTTACAACCAGAAATGTCTGCACCAGAATTAGTTGAAAAAGTTATGGCAAAAATAGATGAAAATAAATACGACTTTATAGTAGTTAATTTCGCAAATCCTGATATGGTTGGTCATACAGGAATTATGGAAGCAACAATTAAAGCAGTTGAAACTGTAGATGATTGTGTTGGTAAACTAGTAGATAAGTTAAATTCAGTAGGTGGTAGCGCAATAATAACTGCAGACCATGGTAATGCTGAAGTTATGATAGACTTAGAAACTAAAAAGGTTATAACAGCACACTCAACAAATCCTGTTCCACTTATAGTAACAGGTGAAGAATTCAAAAATGCAAAATTATTAAGTGGCGGTAGACTATCAGACTTAGCTCCAACTATACTTGATATGATGCATTTAGAAAAGCCAGAAGAAATGACTGGCCACTCACTAATAAGTAAATAGTTTTCAAAGATTAGGTGTTTATCACCTAATCTTGAGAATTTATATAATAATAAATTAACCTAATTTGTTAAAAATAAAAAAGATTATAAAGAGGTTGCTAATTTAGGAAAAAATTATATTTATAATAAAAATTTAAAATAATAATAGAGAAATTTATGAACTTACCCATCAATAAGTATAATAAATTTTAAAATACACATTTTAAATTTGAAATTGTAAGTTAGCAAATAAATTATTTAAATTGAAGGGAGAAATACCATGTCAGTAATAGAATCAGTATATGCAAGAGAAGTCCTAGACTCAAGAGGAAATCCAACTGTAGAAGTTGAAGTAGTTTTAGAATCAGGTGCAGAAGGTAGAGCTATAGTTCCATCTGGAGCATCTACAGGAGCTTTCGAAGCTGTTGAATTAAGAGACGGTGACAAAGGAAGATACTTAGGAAAAGGAACTCAAACTGCTGTTGATAACGTAAATAACATAATAGCTGAAGAATTAGAAGGAATGGAATCTACTGATCAACCAGGTGTTGATGCATTATTAATAGAATTAGACGGAACTCATAACAAAGGTAAATTAGGAGCTAACGCTATACTTGGTGTATCTATGGCTGTTGCTAGAGCATCTGCTGAAGAATTAGGATTACCATTATTCCAATACATAGGTGGAGTAAACGCTAAGCAATTACCAGTTCCAATGATGAACATATTAAACGGTGGAGAACATGCCGATAACAACGTTGACGTTCAAGAATTCATGATATTACCAGTTGGTGCTCCTTCATTCAAAGAAGGTTTAAGAATGGGTGCAGAAGTATTCCATTCATTAAAGAAAGTTCTTGGAGAAAAAGGATTAGCTTGTGGTGTAGGTGACGAAGGTGGATTCGCTCCAAACTTAGGATCAAACAGAGAAGCATTAGAATTAATAGTTGATGCTATAGCTAAAGCTGGATACGAGCCAGGAAAAGATGTTATGTTAGGATTAGACGTTGCTGCTACAGAAATGTACAACAAAGAAACTAAAAAATATGTTTTAGCTGGAGAAGGAAAAGAATTAACAGCTGAGCAAATGGTTGAATTATACGAAGATTGGGCTAACAACTTCCCAATAATAACTATAGAAGACGGTCTTGACGAAGAAGATTGGGATGGATGGAAAGTTCTTACTGAAAGATTAGGAAACAAATTACAATTAGTAGGAGACGATTTATTCGTTACTAACACTGAAAGACTTGAAAGAGGTATAGAAGCTGGTGTTGCTAACTCTATACTAATAAAAGTTAACCAAATAGGTACTATAACTGAAACTTTAGATGCTATAGAAATGGCTAAGAGAGCTGGATACACTGCAGTAATATCTCATAGATCAGGAGAAACTGAAGATACTACTATAGCTGACTTAGCTGTAGCTGTAAATGCAGGACAAATAAAAACTGGTGCTCCATCAAGAACTGATAGAGTTGCTAAGTACAACCAATTATTAAGAATAGAAGAAATGGTTGGAGACTGCGCTAGATACTGTGGATTAAACTCTTTCTACAACTTAAAGAAATAGGTTATAAAATAAAGAGATTAATATAAATGAAAATCCTAGCCACTTGCAGTACTAATTACTGTATGGCTGGGATTTTTTTACCTAATATAATAAAAAAATTGCATATTGTATACAAATCATGTGTATAACAGAATATATATGAGAAAACGTATCTTTATTAAACGAGAATTGAAAATATAAGACAAAATGATAGATTAATGAAATCTACAAGATATGGAGAGGAACTATTATGAATAACATAAAAAGAACTAAAATCGTTTGTACATTAGGACCAGCTAGTGAAACTGAGGAAATATTAAGAGGTCTTATAAATAACGGATTAAATGTATGTAGAATGAACTTTTCTCATGGTTCTCATGAAGAGCATAAAGTAAGAATGGATTTAGTTAAAAAAGTTAGAGAAGAGTTAGGACAACCTACTGCCATACTTTTAGATACTAAAGGACCAGAGATAAGAACAGGAAACTTTGCAGATCCAGAAGTTCTTCTTGAAGAAGGACAAACTTTCACAATAACAATGAAAGATGTTATGGGTAATAAAGAAATGTGTACAGTAAGTTACAAAGGTTTAGTTCATGATGTTAAAGTAGGAGATACTATATTAATAGATGATGGTTTAGTAGGACTTACTGTTAAAAAAATTAATGGTGACGATATAGTTTGTGAAGTACAAAACGCAGGAATAGTTAAGAATCATAAAGGTGTTAACGTACCAGGTGTTAAAGTAAATTTACCAGCTATAACTGAAAAAGATAGAAGTGATATAGAGTTTGGTATAGAGCAAGGAATAGACTTTATAGCAGCATCTTTCGTAAGAAAAGTTTCTGATGTTCTTGCAATAAGAGAAATATTAGAAGAAAACAATGCAACTGATATAAAAATAATATCTAAAATAGAAAACCAAGAAGGTGTTGATAACCTAGATGAAATCATAGCTATATCTGACGGAATAATGGTAGCTAGAGGAGATTTAGGTGTGGAAATACCAACAGAAGAAATACCAGTTGTTCAAAAATTAATGATAAAAAAATGTAATGATGCTGGAAAACCAGTTATAACTGCAACTCAAATGCTTGATTCTATGATAAGAAATCCAAGACCAACTAGAGCAGAAGTTACAGACGTTGCCAATGCTATCTACGATGGAACGGATGCAATCATGTTATCAGGAGAAACTGCTGCAGGTAAATATCCAGTAGAAGCAGTAAAAACAATGGCTCAAATAGCTAAGAGAACAGAAGAGACTGTAAACTACGATAAATCTCTAATAAATAAATCTAATAGAGCTAAGAATGTTACAGATGCCATAAGTTATGCAACTTGTACAACAGCTGTTGACTTAAATGCAAAAGCAATACTTAGTTCAACATCTTCAGGTCATACAGCAAGAATGGTATCTAAATTTAGACCAGACTGCCCAATAATAGCTACAACTAGTAATGATAGGGTATTAAGACAATTATCATTAACATGGGGAGTATTACCACTTAAGAGAAGTAAATCAAAAAGTACAGATGAGGTTATTACAAACTCAATAGAAGCTGGAAAGGCTGCAAATTACTTAAATAGTGAAGATTTAGTAGTTGTAACTGCTGGTGTTACATGTGGTGTAAGTGGAACAACTAACTTAATAAAAGTAGAAACAGTTTAATTAGAGAGATGCCAAAATCTATAGGGTGAATAAATTCACCTTAACTAAAAAATAAATTAAATATATAAGAGCCCTAGAAAAACTTCTAAGGCTCTTTTGTTTTCAGGGAATATCAAAATTGTGCATATCTTTAGAAAATCAATGGATATATTTTTAATACAAATTTTACTCAGAATAAAGAGTATGGAAAAGATTTATTTTTTATATTATACTGCCATAAAAAATATTATTTATAAAAATAAAAGGGAATATATGTAAAAATATAGAATGAAATATGAAAGCAACGAGAAGATTATGTATGGAGGTTGTAAATATGGATATACGTGAAATTGCAGAAAAAGCAGGGGTTTCTGTTGCTACAGTATCTAGAGTACAAAATCATCCAGAAACAGTAGCACCAGCTACACTAGAAAAAGTACAGGCTATCATTGAAGAATATCAATATACGCCTAATTGGTTTGCAAGGGGAATGAACTTAGGAAAAGGAGATACCATAGGTTTAATTGTTCCTGATATATTAAATCCAAGCTATATGGAGATAGTTAAAGGAATAGAAGAAATAGTATATAAACATGGATATATTACGCTTATGTGTAATGGGGATGGTGATTCAAAACAAGAAAGTGACTCTATTGATAATCTTTTAAAAAGAAGTGTAGATGGACTTATTGTACTTTCAACAGCGGTAGAAAAAGAAAAATTAATTGCTATTAGACAAAAGGGCATTCCTATAGTTTCTATAGGTGAAAGTAATGCAGGCACTGAAATAGATACGGTTAAAATAGACTATAGAAAAGCAACTCACCATGCTATGAAACATTTAGTTGGCATGGGATATAAAAGTGTGGCAATTATTAATGGACCAATTAGTAAAATAGAAAATCAATTAAGGTTAAAAGGATATGAAGACATACTAGAATCAGCTGGTATACCAATTGATAAAAAGTATATAATTTCGTCTAAAATTTCTATGGAAAATGGATATATTCAGGCTAAAAAACTATTAAAATTAGATAAATTACCGCGAGCTATATTTGCTACAGATGATGTAATAGCAATGGGAGTTATGGCAGCCCTAAGAGATGAAGGAATAAGAGTACCAGAAGATATCGCAATTGTTGGGTTTGATAATATTAATATTATAAAAATGATGGAGTCTAAGCTTACCACAGTAGAAAATCCTTTATATAGGCAGGGTATAGAGGGTGCAAAGCTTTTATTAGAGCTTATCGAAAGTGGTAATAAAAGAGAATGTATTCCTAAAGAAATTTTATTAAAAACTAAACTTAAAATACGTAAATCCTGTGGATATAAAAGTAAATAATATTTAGCATAAAACCTAGTAGTTATGAATAGATTATAAAATACATAGTCAAATATAACCCTTTGATTTACATAAAAGCCAAATTGATAATATGCAAAATAATAGGTTTAAATACAAAAAATGAATAAAATTAATTATTATTTAATATAAAAAAATTAATATAAAATAGATTGACAATAATAAAACAGGTTACTATAATTAGAAATATAAATAAAAATTTTCGAAAAAATAAAATATCATAAATAAAAATAAATATCTATAAAAATTAAAGGATATAAAAGTAATAATATAATCGACAGCTTGTATGTTTGATTCTAATCTGACAATAAAATAACTTACACTATTAAAATTCATAAGACCAAATCTGGAAATAAATAACTTTTAACATTCATTAAAAATACCCACAAAATAAAAACAAAACAAAAATTATTAAACAAAATAGAGTTATTATAATAAATTTATAAGACATATATATTACTATACCGATTTATATAAAAGCATATAAATAACTATTTCAAATTTTGTAAACGGTTACATAGGCGTTTGAGTTTAAAAAATAAAATTAAATGTCGATTTATAGAAAATATTGAATAAATTTTAGCGTTATAATTTTTTAGACATACAGTTACGGATTTAATTTCTCACTTCTTTTTTTATAGAAAGTGTATCTTCTGGAAGATTCATTATTAACAACTTGGGAGTTGAGATTTAAATATAAATAAGTTAATAGAATGATTGTTTATTAGGAGGATTATCTATGGAGGATTTTAAATTAACAAAAGAACAATTACTACAAAAGGAATTGTTCTACAGATTTTCAGAGAATGAAATTAGACCAATAGCTAGAGATATGGACGAAGCAGAAGAGTATTCTCAAGAATTAATTCAAAAACTACAAAAAGCTGGTATGTTCGGAATTCCTTACTCTCGTGAGTATGGAGGTCAAGGATCAGATGTTTTAACTTATGTACTATGTATGGAAGAAGTTTCAAAAATAGATGCAAGTACAGGGATAACAATATCTGTTCATACATCTCTGGCTTGTGCATGTATAAATGAATTTGGATCAGAAGAGCAAAAACAAAAGCATTTAAGACCATTAGTTGATGGAAGTAAAATCGGGTGCTTTGGTCTTACAGAACCCAATGCAGGAACTGATGCGTCTGGAGTTCAAACAGAAGCAGTTTTAGATAGAGATGAATATGTTCTTAGCGGTTCAAAAATATTTACTACAAATTCTGGCTTCGCTGATACTTTTATAATATTTGCTTTAACAGATAAGTCTAAAGGACCTAAAGGAATGTCTGCATTTATAGTAGATAAAAATTCAAAAGGACTTTCAGTAGGGAAAAATATACCTCGTATGGGAATAAGAGCTGCTTCAAACTGTGAAGTTGCTATAGAAAATGTTCGTGTCCCTAAAGAGAATTTATTAGGTAAAGAAGGTCAAGGATACAAGATAGCTATGACGGCTCTTGGTGGAGGACGTATAGGAATAGGTGCTCAAGCTGTTGGGATAGCTCAAGGATGTATAAATGAAACTGTAAAATATGTAAAAGAAAGAAAACAATTTAATCAGAGAATATCACAATTCCAAAATACACAATTCAAGCTTGCTGAATTACAAACAAAGGTTGATGCTGCAAGGTTAATGGTGTGGAGAGCTGCTGTGGCAAAAGATAATAAGGAAAATTATGCTCCTCTTGCTGCAATGTGTAAACTATATGCTTCAGGAGTAGCAAATGATGTAGCTAGAGAATGTGTTCAACTATTTGGAGGATACGGTTATTCTAGAGAGTATCCAGTAGAGAGAGCTTTAAGAGATGCTAAGATAACAGAAATATATGAAGGCACATCAGAAGCTATGAAAATGATAATTTCTGGTTCAATGAAAATAAAATAAATAGCATATAGGGATAAAAGGGGGAGTTTTACAATGAAAATTGTTGTATGTATAAAACAAGTTCCAGATACAACAGAAGTAAAATTAGATAAAAAAACAAATACTCTTATAAGAGATGGAGTTCCAAGTATAATAAATCCAGATGATAAGGCTGGTATAGAAACTGCATTAAGATTAAAACAAAGTTTAGACGCAACAGTAACAGTTGTTTGTATGGGACCTCCACAAGCAGAAGTAGCACTAAGAGAAGCTTTGGCTATGGGATGTGATGATGCAGTATTATTATCAGATAGAAAATTTAGTGGATCTGATACATTTGCAACAGCAACTATAATAGCTGCAGGACTTAAGTCTATAGATTATGACTTAATAATAACTGGTCGACAAGCTATAGATGGAGATACAGCTCAGGTTGGACCTCAAATTGCTGAACAATTACAAATACCTCAAGTAACATATGCTGAAGAGGTAAAACAAGAAGAAGGAAAATTAATAATAAAAAGACAGTTTGAAGATAGATATCATATGATAAGAGTTTCAACTCCTTGTTTAATAACTACATTAGCTGAAACTACTAAACCTAGATATATGTCAGTTAGAGGAATAGTAGAAGCTCATGAAAAAGAAATAAAAGTTTTAGGATTTGAAGAACTTAAAGAAAATTTTAATCCTGATAACATAGGATTAACAGGATCTCCAACTAATGTTTATAAATCTTTTACTAAGCCATCTAAAGAACCTGGTGTAATAGTTAATAAATCAGCAGATGAAGCTGTTACAGCAATAATGGAAAAATTAGTAGAAAAGCATATTTTATAAATAATAGGAGGATGGTAATATGAGTAAAAATATTTATGTATTCATAGAACAAAGAGATGGAAAAGTTCAAAAAGTTGGATATGAACTTATTGGAGAATCAACAAGACTTGCTAAGGATTTAGGTCAAAAAGTAGTGGGAGTTTTATTAGGACATAATATAACTGATAAAGCTGAAATGATAATAAAGCATGGAGCAGATGAGGTAGTGGTAGTGGATAACCCTATATTAGAAGAATATAGCACGGAGCCATATACAAAAGCTTTATCTAAGGTTATCAATGATTTAGAACCGGAAATAGTATTGTTTGGAGCTACTTCAATAGGAAGAGATCTTGCACCAAGAATTGCAGGTAGAGTTCATACAGGTTTAACAGCAGATTGTACATCTTTATCTATAGATGAAGAATCGAAGTTATTATTAATGACTCGACCAGCTTTTGGAGGGAACATAATGGCTACTATAGTTTGTAAAAAACATAGACCACAGATGGCTACAATAAGACCAGGTGTTATGTCTACGCTTGATATAGATATGGATAAAGAGGGAGAAATAAAATTATTTAATGTTGAATTTACAGATGAAGATAAAAATGTAGAAATACTTGAAGTTGTAAAAGAAAATAAAAAAACTACTGATATAACAGCATCAAAAGTTTTAGTTTCTGGAGGTCGTGGAATAGGTGGACCAGAAGGATTCAATATACTTAGAGAAGTTGCTAGTGAGTTAGGTGGGGAAATATCTTCTTCTAGAGCATGTGTTGATGCTGGCTGGATAGAGTCTAGTAGACAAGTTGGTCAAACTGGTAAAACTGTAAGACCAAACTTATATCTAGCTTGTGGTATATCGGGAGCAATACAACACGTTGCAGGTATGGAAGAATCTGATTGTATAATATCTATAAATAAAAATGATACGTCTGCAATATTTAATGCATCAGACTTGGGAGTTGTAGGGGATTTAAAAGTTATACTACCTAAATTACTAAATTCAATCAAAGAGTACAAAAATAAAGATAAAGAAACTGTAGATAGTTTGGTATAACATGGGATAAGCTTATTTGTGTTTGTTTATAAACAAAATTTGAATTAGTTCTAAAAATGAAAATATCTAAAATATATGGTTAGAAATTAAGATATCTTCAAATAAGTTCATATTAGAATTTATATAATTAAGGATTATTAAATTAGTTTATCAGAGTAAATAAGTTAAAAAGTACATATTTCTCTTAAAAAAACTAAGTAATAATAAATAAATAATAAATATAAAAAATTAAGGGGGACTTAAAAATGGAAAAAATAACATCAACAATAAGATTAAGAATGGCAGCACATGACGCACATTATGGAGGAAACTTAGTAGATGGTGCTAGAATGGTTCAATTATTTGGAGATATAGCAACAGAAATAATGATAAAATGTGACGGAGATGAAGGTTTATTTAGAGCATACGATAATGTAGAATTTTTAGCACCAGTATATGCAGGAGATTTCATAGAAGCTTATGGTGAGTTAGAAAAATGCGGTAATACTTCAAGAATAATGAAAATGGAAGCTAGAAAAGTAATAGCTCCTAGAAGTGATATAAGTGATTCAGCGGCAGACTTCTTAGAAGAGAGCGTAGTAGTGGCTAGAGCTCATGCAACTTGCGTAGTAAAAAAAGAATGTCAAAGAAGAACTGTAGAAAACGCATAATTAATTTATAGTCAACCCAACAAGTATAAATTGTATTATAAGCTCATATTGATAAAGTTGGACTTAATCAATATGAGCTTATTTTTTAGCTTCTTTTAATAATAATTAAGAATAATAAGTAATAAGTATATAATTTTTTAATTAAAAACAAGAAATAATTAAAATGGGGGTATTTAAGTATGAAAAAAGCATTAGAAGGTTTAAAAGTAGTTGATCTTACATCTGCTTTAAATGGACCGTTTTGTACAATGATATTAGCAGATTATGGGGCAAATGTTATAAAAATAGAGCCAGTTAACGGAGATCAATGTCGTGAGTGGGGACCGATAGATAAAAATAGTGGTGAAAGTGGTTTCTTCTGTTATGTTAATCGCAATAAAAAAGGTACTACTCTTAATCTTAAATCTGGAAAAGGTAAAGCTATGTTCTATGAACTAGTTAAGGATGCAGATATATTAGTTGAAAATTATAAGGGTGGGGTTACAAAGAGGCTAGGAATTGATTATGAATCTGTTAAAAGAGTTAACCCATCTATAATATATGCTTCCGGTTCCGGGTTTGGTCAATATGGACCAATGTCACATCGTGCTTGCTATGATATAGTGGCACAAGCTATGGGTGGTATGATAAATATTACAGGATTTAAAGAAACAAATCCTGTAAAGGTTGGACCTTCTATTGCAGATCACGTTGCTGGAATTTATTTAACTGTAGGTTTACTTATGGCACTATATAATCGTGAAAAAACAGGTCAAGGACAACTTATTGATGTATCAATGATAGATACAATATTTAGCTTACTTGAAAATGCACTTGTAAATTATACAGTTGGTGGATTTATACCAGAGCGTAATGGGAATATAGACCCTTCGATAGCACCATTTGATGTGTATGAATGTAAAGATGGTTTTGCTGCAATTGGGGTAGGTAACGATAGATTATTTGAAAAATTCTGTAATGCTATAGGTCATACAGAACTTTTAAAAGATTCTCGATATAAAACAAATGACCTACGTTGCAAAAACTACATACCAGATTTACAAAATATAATTCGTGAGTGGTCTAAAGATTATACAAAAAAAGAACTAGAAGATATGATGGAAAGTGCAGGAATACCATGTGGGCCAGTACTAAATATTAAAGAAGCAATTGAACATCCTCATATACAAGCTCGTGAGATGATGGTGAATTGTGAACATCCAACAGCAGGAAATCAGTACTTTCAAGGATGTGTTATGAAGCTTTCTGAAACACCAGGTACTATAGATACTCCAGCCCCATTATTAGGTCAACATAATGCAGAAGTTTTTGGACTTTCAGAAGAAGAGTTAAAACAATTAAAACAAGAAGGTGTAATTTAATCCATGTACATTAGATAGTTATAAATACAAAAAATAACAGGTTATTATTCTGGATTTGCAAATATAATACCTGTTATTTTTTATGTAAAACTTTATTAATAATATCTAAGATATCAGTGGTTGAATAAGCAGTAAAGTCTGGTTTAACAAACCAATCATTAGGAGTGTTCCCACTGTAGTTTGCTGCAATACAGATTACTTTAGTATTATATCCTTGTGATTTATAGGATTCTTCTGCATTTTTGCCGAAAATAGTATCTTCTTGATGATCACCAATATATACTAAAGTACTGTTATCTAATGAAATATCTAGCTTTTCAACACATTTTAAAAATGCCTTTGGATTTGGTTTTTGCTCAGTGTATGAGATATCTTCGTATCCTATAATACTATGAAAACATTTTTCAACATTATAATGTTTTAAGGTGTTATAAATATTTTTAGAACAATTTTGCGAGCAGATACCATGTTTAATATTAGATAAATTATTTACAACATAATCCATTTTATCAAACATATCAGGTAGTGTAGCATCCTTTAACTGATAAGGGCTCCACAACTTACCAGCCTCATCTATTTGCTCATCTGTTAATCCATAAGCAAACTTATATAACTCCCTCCAATTTTTATATTTATAATTTGCCTCTTCATAATTTTCAACAGAGGTTAGAGCTTTTGGAAGATTATTATCCAAATCAGGAATGAAGTTTTTTAAAACCTCTTTGGTTACTTCTATATTCTTTTTTACAGAATTCACTAGAGTACCATCGTAATCCCATAGTATAGCTGAAATTTTCATAATTAATACTCCTATTATATTTATATTTTATTAATTAAAATTAATATGAATTTACTTATAACTAAAATAATTGTAAATCAAGTAAAGAATAAGTGCACCATAATTTTTATTAATATATAAATAATTTGTAAATGAAAATTTGTAGATTACAGCAAACTATTTAGGGAATAAAAATAATAAAGATAGATTCACATGGAAAGGAGAATTATTATGAAAAAGTTAGCAACATTTGCGGGAGGATGTTTTTGGTGTATGGTAAAACCTTTTGATGAATATGAAGGTGTAGAATCTGTAATTTCAGGCTATACTGGTGGATATACAGAAAATCCTACTTATGAAGATGTATGCACTGATTTAACAGGACATATTGAAGCTATACAAATTACATTTGATGATGAAATAATAAGTTATAAAGAACTATTGGATATATATTGGAGTGTTATAGACCCTACTCAAGTAGGAGGACAATTTGCTGATAGGGGACATCATTACAAGACAGTAATTTTTTATCATGATAAAAATCAAAGAGAAGAAGCAGAAAAATCTAAAGAAGAATTAGGACAAAGTGGATTATACGATAAGCCAATAGTAACAGAAATTAGAAAAGCAGAAACTTTTTATGAAGCAGAGGATTATCATCAATATTATTACAAGAAAAACCCAGAGCATTATAATAGATACTACCAAGGCTCAGGAAGATCAAAACATATTAAAAAAATGTGGGCGAAGAAAAATCTTACACCACTTCAATATGAAGTAACTCAAAATTCTGCCACAGAACCACCTTTTGACAATGAATATTATGATAATTTTGAAGAAGGAATTTATGTGGATATAATAAGCGGAGAACCTTTATTTGCATCAAAGGATAAGTTTGAATCAGGTTGTGGATGGCCAAGTTTCGCAAAACCACTGAGAAAAGGAATACTAAGTTTTTATGAAGATTATTCTCACAATATGGAAAGAGTAGAAGTTAAGGGTAATAAAAGTGAATCTCATATGGGACACGTATTTGAAGATGGCCCAGAAGAAATGGGAGGACTTAGATTTTGCATTAATTCTGCATCTTTAAGATTTATCCCGAAAGAAAAAATGAAAGAAGAAGGATACGAAGAATATTTAAGATATTTATAGATAAAACTATCATAGTAGGAGGTTTGTACTATGATGAGCAGAAAACAAATAAAAGAAATTTCTAGATTAAAATTAAATCGAAATGGTAATTGGGCAATTCCGGTAATACTTACAGGAAGTATCATATTATTATCTGGATTTGCACAAAATAATATGATAATAGAAAATAGCTTTCTTTTATCATTAACATCAGGATTAGTGATAAGTTTATTAAATATATTTCTAGCAAAATGCTGTTTACAGATTGCTAGAAGTGAGGAAAATGACAGTATAGGATGGGCAAATATTTTAGTTACAACGTCAACATTTGCAAAATGTATTTTATATTCCATATTAATCTCTGTAATAGGAATGGCCATTACTTATTTATTAATATTAGTAGGAGGGCTATTTATAGATACTATTTCTATTGTTGGTATAATAATTTGTATTTTGTCGATGATTTTAGGAGTGATAATATCAATATATTCTGCATTTTCAATTTTTATAATACTGGATAAAGGATCAAATGTATTTGAAGCATGGTTACTTAGCTACAATCTCATAAAAGGACATTTTTGGGATATTATAATTATTGGTCTTAGTTTCATATTGTGGTATATATTTGCTATTTTAACTTTTGGGATAGGTATGTTTTGGATTACACCTTATGTAATGATAACTTATATTAATTATTATCTATATTTAAGTAATGAAAAATATAATTAGAAGTCAAGTATATATATAAAAGATAGGCCTATTCGTTGTAAAATACACCGTATTATGATAAACTAAAGGTTGAATATTTATTAATATCATAAATAGGAGGTTACATTATGATAAATAATGTATTAATGGGGATACAACTTGTTTTAGCCGTATTCTTAATGTTAGTTATCATGCCGCAAGAGGGCAAAGATAACTTTAAATCAGATTTTAGCGGTTCAGAAGAAGGCTCACAAGCTTACTTCAAACCAAAAGGAAAGCAAGCATTTCTTTTAAAATCAACTAAGATAGTATCAATACTATTTTTTATAAACGCAATAGCATTACTAGTAGTAAACAAATAATATTAAATAAATGGCCAAATTTAATATTCAAAAAGTTAAAGATTAAATTTAATTTTTAAATGAAGAAGATGATTATGCGAAAGCATAGTCATTTTTTGTTATAATATTGATATAATACTAAATTTATAATAAAAAGGGAGAATGTTATGGCTGAAATAGATAGTATTTTAGAATGGGTTTTTATTTCAAAGTGTAAAATACCAGAAGATATAGTAGATGTACTAGCACCAGGGGAAGTAGCAGTTACAGCCTACAGAACTTTAAGAGACAGTGCAACATTCACAGACAAAAGAATAATAATAAGAGATGTTCAAGGGCTAACAGGTAAAAAAGTTGAGATTTACTCTATACCATATTCATCAATAAACATGTGGTCAACAGAGACAGCAGGAATGTTGTTTGATTTGAGTGCGGAAGTAGAACTTTGGACTAGAGCGGGTCATATAAAAATAACACTACAAAAAGGTGTAGATGTGAGAGAGTTTGATAGACTTATTGCTCACTGTGTTTTAAGATAGACAAATTTTAAGCTGATAAATTATTTTAATTTATCAGCTTTTTTAGTAAGTAAAAACATATATTTATTATTGAACTAAATCAAAGCCAGCTCTTAGTAATGTTAAAGACAAAGGTGTTGCCATTTTTGAAATATCTTTAATAGTGTTTACAATAAATATGGGAAGCTTAATATTAAGAATCAACAAAAGCAAACCTAAAAAATCACCTATAATAAGAGGATTTGTAAATATACCCTGAATCATAACACCTCTTTTGCTGTTATCTTTTTCAATTATGGGTATAAATAAAAATAAAACTCCAAATAAAACTATAATAGGCATGGTAGCAAAGATCATTAATTTAGGATCAAAACACTGCCTAAATCTGTTGTATAAATATTGTAAAATAATAAAGTTGGTAAAAAGACTTTAAATGTAGAATTGTTCATAATCTTTACTGAATTTTTATTAAGTATTTTTATGTATTTAAGAAAATAGCCAAGAGCCATTACTAAACACAATGGTGCTACCACATTAAAGGATAAAATTAGATTTTCCACATATGTCACTCCCTTTTTCTGGAATAATAAAAGTATAGAGAAAGAGTAATAAAAAAGCAAATATTACAAAAATTAGACAAACTAGGAAATATTAGATAAAATGAGTAGACGGCAACTTTTTACATAGTTATTTTAATTAAAAAAACATAACAAGTTTAATATGGAATTAATAATAGAAATATAATAAAAATGGATATAATAAATATAATAGGAGGGATTATATGACAGATAAATTAAGAGAATCATTACTAGGGCTAATTAGTGATAATCATTACAATCCTCTTAAAAAGGAAGAATTAGCGCTGATTTTTAATATACACCCAGCAGAAATGCCAATGTTCTATAACTTTTTAGATGAATTAGAAGAAGACGGTTATATAGTTAGAACAAAAAAAGGAAGAATCATGTCTCCAAATCAAATGGGACTATTTGTAGGGAAATTTGTTTCTCACAGAAAAGGTTACGGATTTGTAGAGTCTGATGAAGAATTTAAACAAGATTTATTTATTCCTAAAGACGATATAAATGGGGCACTTCACAATGATAGAGTTATGGCAGAAGTTGTAACACCTGCTACAGATGACAGAAGAGCTGAAGGTAAAGTTATTAAAATAATAAAAAGAGAAGTAACTAGAGTAGTTGGTTTATTTCAAGAAAACAAGAGCTTTGGTTTTGTTGTGCCTGATGACAAGAAATTTAACCAAGATATATTTATACCAAAGAGAGTTTTCTCTGGGGCTAAAAATGACGACAAAGTAGTTTGTGAAATAACAGTTTGGCCACAAGAAAATAGAAAACCAGAAGGTAAAATAATAGAAGTACTTGGTCAAAAAGGTGAAAGAGGAGTAGAAATTGACTCAATAATTAGAGCTCATGGACTTCCAGAAGAATTCCCTAAAAAAGTAATAGAGGAAGCTAATTATGTGGCAGAGCAAGATTTAGGCGATGAAATAGCAAGAAGAGTTGATTTAAGAGATCTTAATATATTCACAATAGATGGCGAAGATGCGAAGGATTTAGACGATGCTATTTCCATAGAAGTATTGCCAAATGGTAACTACAAATTGGGAGTACATATTGCCGATGTTACTAACTATGTAAAAGAAAAGAATAAGTTAGACAAAGAAGCTTTAAAAAGAGCTACATCTGTTTACTTAGTAGATAAAGTAATACCGATGTTACCAAAACAATTATCCAATGGTGTTTGTTCACTAAATCCATTTGAAGATAAGTTAACTTTATCTTGTTTTATGGAAATTGATAGTCATGGTAAAGTTGTTAATTCTGAAATTGCAGAAACAGTTATTAACTCAAAAGCAAGAATGACTTATACTGAAGTATCAGACATATTAGAAAAAGACGACGAAAAATTAAAGAAAACATTCGCTGCTCAAGTTGATGATTTTATAAAAGCTGAGAAATTAGCTAGAATTTTAATGGAAAGAAGAAAAGTAAGAGGAGCAATAGACTTTGACTTCCCAGAAGCCAAAATAATATTAAATAGTGATGGTGAAGTTGTTGATATAAAACACTATGAAAGAAGAATATCAAACAAAATGATAGAAGAATTTATGCTTGTTGCTAACGAAACTGTGGCAGAGCACTTCTATTGGTTACAGTTACCTTTTGTTTATAGAATACATGAGACTCCATCAGCAGAAAAAATGGAAGATCTTAAGAAGTTTATAGCTACATTTGGATACACAATAAAGGGTGACTTGGAAAATGTTCATCCAAAAGAAATCCAAGGAATAGTGGAAAAAATAAAAGGTACTAAAGAAGAAGAATCTATAAGTACAATAGCCCTACGTTCTATGAAACAAGCTAAATATTCACCACAATGTGTAGGTCACTTTGGACTGGCAGCAAAATACTACTGTCACTTTACTTCTCCAATCAGAAGATACCCAGACTTACAAATTCATAGAATAATAAAAGAGCAGTTAAACAACAAAATTAATAATAAGAGACAAGAACAACTAACTCATATAGTTGAATATGCATCTACTCAATCATCAGAAAGAGAAAGAGCAGCAGAACTTGCTGAAAGAGATGTTCATGACTTCTACAAAGCATGCTATATGGCTGACAAAGTTGGCCAAGAATTTGATGGTACTGTATCAAGTGTAACGTCATTTGGTATGTTTATAGAATTAGAAAATACAGTAGAAGGTCTTATAAGACTTGCTAATATGAGAGATGATTATTATATTTATAATCAAGAAACTTACACAATCATTGGAGAGAGAACTCACAAAACATTTAAGATTGGTGATGCTGTAAGAATAAAAGTTGATAATGTAAATGTGGATTTTAGAGAAATAGATTTTGCACTTGTATCTAAGTTGGAAGAAAGTCATATTGAAGAAGATTTAGAATCATAGTAAGAAAATAAAAAATAAGAATATTTATAATAAGAAAGATATAGCTATTATTTTTAGCTGTATCTTTTTTTATTGCAAGGATAAAAATCTAATTTTGGAGTATAGGCAAGGTAGTACTATCAGATTACTTCTTTGTGAGGGAAAAAGAGTATACTTATGGGATAATAAATATATCATACAATGAATATAGAGAATAATTTGTCAATTCATACAATATTGTAAATTATTTTTTTATAAGTTGAGAAAAGTTTATCTAAATTCATCCCATAGGTATTTCAAAGTTCCTATTAGGGAGTTCAGGGGGGAACAAATGAAGAAAAGTAAATTATTAAAGAAAGTAGCTTCTATTTTTATGGTAGCGCTAATGGTTATTACTATGATTCCTCAATCAGTGTATGCATCTGAAGTATCAAAAGTTTTAGATGCATCAGATAAGAAGGTAGTAACTTACATTAATGATCAAGGAAAGGAGATTAAAGTTAATAATGGAGACACACTAAATATATCTACTACAGAGAATGGAACATTTACATGTGATGGCTATAGCAGTGGCAGTAAAGATATTGAGTGGCGTACTTCATGGGAAGGTAGTAGTCAGGATAAACCAATCTGGATTGGATTATATAGTGGAGATATTTCCATTCGTCGTTCGGGAAAAGTTAATGCACAAGTTACAAAAGCAGATACAGGGGAAGTACTATGCGCATTTAATATTGTGGCAGAGGAGAAAAAGGTTGAAGACATAAAATTATACATTGATGATAAAGAGGTAACCAATGGTACATACACAGTTGCTGGACATCAGTGGAAAGAGATTAAGATAAAAGGAAAATATGCTGATGATGATAAATATGTAGATTTTTCTAACACTAATGGATTCTCAGTTACATCAGATAAGGATTTTATATCATGTAATAATAATAATATAGTTAGTTTTGCTTTTAATAAACCAGGAACAGGAGTTATTACTTTAGAAGGTTTTGGAAATAAGGCTTCGGTTAAAGTAACTTCAAGTTATGTACCTGTTGAGTCAGTAAAATTAAATCTTCGTCCAGAGGTGAAGATGCATCGCTTACAGTATTCTATGGGTTCAGATGATAACTATATTGGTATAGGTCAATCAGAATTAAGTAATGGCGTTACAATTACTCCTTCAAATAGTAGTAATTATACTGTAGAGTGGAAAGGAAACAACGATAAAGTAGCTTCTTATCATGATACACATAGTAATGGATTTATTGGACACGATAGTGGAACTGTAACAATAACTGCATCTGTGGATGATAATGGAAGAAATATTTCTTCATCTTGTGATGTTGAATATGTTTTTGAGAAACCTGTTGAGGGAATATCTATGAAGGATGATCAGAATACTTTAACAATAAAAGAAGAAGACAATATGGTATTGCCATTGGTATTTGAGCCAAATGGAGATCAAGAAGAAGATCAGCCATCGAAAACATCTATGAAATGGGAATTCAGTAAAAATGGTATAGTAGAGATTAAACATAGTAGAGGTCAGTATGACCGCTATGCAAGTAAGACATTTGTAATGAATGCTCTTGCTCAAGGTACAGTAGAAGTAACAGGAACACCTTTAGCAGCAAAAGATGGAGTAAAACCAGTGAAATTTACTGTAACAGTAGAAGAAGGTGATACACCACCTCCAAATACTGATAGATTAGTATCTCAGGGAACTTCTAGCTGTAAATCTTATTACTCTAGGTATTGGCAACATGATACATGGAAATACACAGATGAATGGGACATAATAGCTCTTAAAAGGTCAGGTATTGGTCTTGGGAAGGATGAAGCAGGGGCTATAGACTCTTACAAAAGTAGTATTGCCTCTAAAATTGAAGACGGAACATTATCTAATAAAACAAAACCAACTACTTTAGCAAGAGTTGCACTTGCTTTAGAGAGTATTGGTGTTGATGCTTCATCATTTGCAGGGTTCAATTTCTACGATGCGTTATTAAATAGTAACAAGATAAATACAGGAAGTAATGAATCAATATGGGCATTGATTGCTTTAGATGCAAAGAAAACTCCAGTTTCTGAAAAGGTTAAATACGATAGAGATAAGCTTATTGAAACTATTATTTCTTTCCAAACCAAGGATGGAGGGTTTAATCTAAGTTCATCTGAAAATGGTGGGGACGTAGACTTAACGGCGATGGCAATACAGGCTCTTTCTAATTATCAAAATAAAAGTAATGCAAAGGAAGCTACAGAAAAAGCACTTACTTTCTTACGAGATAGTATGGAAAGTTCTTGTGACATGAATGGAACTAGTGAATCTATAGCTCAGACAATTATAGCTGTTTCTTCTCTTGAAAAAGATATTGCTGATAAAGAAAATGGATTTACAAAAGGAAAGAGTAAGAATATATTTGTGGCAATGGATAAGTATAGAGACTATAGAGGATTTAAACATATGAAAGAAGATTCTGATACGAATCATATGTCAACTCAACAAGCGCTACTTGCATTTGCATCATATAATCGCATTAAAAATAATGAAAATACTTTATATGATATGACGGATATATCATCTGAAAATTATGAAGTTCCAGTTATCACTGTAACAGGTGTAGAAAATAATCAAGTAGTTGCAAAAAAAAATATTAAAGTACAAATTAGTGCTTCTCATAAAAATGAGAATGTGGAAAATATTAAAGTATGGCTTAATGGAGAAAAAATAGAAGGTAAGGATGGAAATTATACACTTAGCCTTAAATCGGGAAATAATAGCATGAATATAAAAGCTATATCAAATAATGGAGCATCATCATATTTACAATGGAGCATAAAGTTTGCTACGTTAAATTATCAAAAGGAAATTAATAATAAAATTACAAAAATGAACTCATGGGCTAAAAGTATTATAAATGAAAATGATTATACATTTTCTGAAAATGAATTGATTATGACTTATATGAGAACTGTAGGAAGTAGTTCAAAAATATCAAATAAAGTTTTAGAGAAGCTACAAGAACAAATTAAGTTCAAAAATGTAGATGAATGGACTAATACGATTATGGTACTTCATGCTATGGGAGTTGATGTTAGCAATGTTTACGGTGAAGATTTTTGGAAATATGGAAATTCATTTATAACTTCTCTTTCTCAACAAGATAATGTTCAAATTTTAACTGCTATTAATTCAAAATCTGAACAAAATGTACCAAAAGAGATATCTAAAGAGAATCTACTTAACAAAATAGCAACTAATTCAGATGGCGGATTTGGAATAAATGGTAAATCTAACGTATATGAAACAGGTTGTGCTGTGATTGCTCTTGCAAAAGAAGGTAATAGACAAGAAGAAGTTGAAAAAGCTATTGAATGGTTAGCAGAGAATCATACATCATCAGGAGGTTTTACTCAATTAGGATCTTATAGTGAGTTAAGTTCTACAGCAAAAGTTATGGAAGCACTTTGTGAAGTAGGAATTGATTTTACATTGGATGATAGATTTAATAATACTGAAAATATTTATACTAAATTAAAAATATTACTTGCAGAATCTGGAGAAGACCAAAATGAAGATGTATATAGGGCCTTAGCATCATATCAAAGATTATATAATGAAAAAGGATCTATTTATAGTATGGATGATGTAATTGCTCAACCTGGTTTAACTACATCTAGAAAGAAAATGGAAGATACAGTAGTAAACTATTTACAAACTATAGATTTTAGTACATATAGCGAAGAGGCTACAGAAGCAGCTTATCTTTTGATACGCGGTAATGAGGCTACAAAAGCAGTATATAATTATTTAGATGTTCTTAAAGAAGCTATTAAATCAAATCAAGTAACTACTGCAAGAGAGTATTTCTTTGCAGGACTTTATCTAAAGGAGAATGGTGTAACTCTAACAGATGTAGATAGTACTAATATGCTTTCTAAACTTGATGATTTAGAATATACAACTACAGATAATTTTGGTAGTGTGAAGTCAAGGGCGACAATACCTATGTCTTATGCTCTTATGACCCTAAACTTGGAGCCAAATTATGAAACTAGCTTAAGAGAAGATTTAACATCAAAAATTGAAAGTAACCGAGTTCCACAATCTAGTTGGACAGGAAAAGGATTTTATTCATATTATAATGAATACTTTGCTCCTGTAAATCAAGAAGCTACAATAGTTGCAATGATGGCTTTAAAAAGCTCAGAGAAACTTACGGATATAAATTCTTTAATTGACTATTTGGGAGGTAAAGGAACAGACGGTCACGATGAGAGACAGCTAGATGCAGGATACTGGGCTGACTACCGTAAGGATTCAAATAAGCTTGTAGGAAATTTAGTTACAACAGCAGATATGGTTGTAGGTATTCCAATGTTCGAAGTAGATATACTTTCAGATGCAAGATTTAATAAAGATAACGGAAATGTGGAAGATGGAATAAGAGCATTTTATCGTGCAAGCGGATTTGCTGATACACCATATAATAATGAAGTAAATACAAAATCATCTATTGGAGGATATCGTGCTTTATTATCACTTCGTTTTGCAGAAAATAATGCACCTAGTATTTATGATATAAATACCAAACGTGAGATAGATAAAACAACTTTAGAATCTAAAATAAAAGAAGCTGATACACTTAAAAAAGATGATTATATAATAGAAACTTGGACAGTATTTGAGAAAGCTCTGGAAGAGGCAAAAATTATAGTAAAACAAGAGGTAGTAACTCAAAAGGAAATAAATTTAGCATTAGAATCACTTAGAAATGCTATGAATGGATTAGAAGAATATAATGAAATTAATGTTACTTTCCGTCTTATGGGAGATTGGAAACATGATGATAAAAATGAACATACAGGATATGTAAACTGGATTAAGACACGTTCATATACAGTTTCAAAAGATGCTAAAGTATATGATATATTTGAAAAAGCTATGAAAGACTCAGGCCTTAAGAATACAGTTACAGACTCGAATTATGTATCTATGATTCAAGCACCAGAAGTTTTTGGTTCATATGTGCTTTCTCAAGGTGATAATGGAGTAAATAGTGCATGGCAATATATGATTAATGGAGAGTATTCAAAAGTAGGTTTAAATGAATGTAAACTTTCGGATGGTGATGTTATCGTCTTGAGATATGTTGATGATTATACAAATGAATTAGATATGAATGAAGCATGGAAAAAAGTTGAAGATTTAGAACCTACAGAGGTTTTTGAAAAGATACGTGCTAGTGCTAAGATGGAACTTAAGAAATATGTTGATATGGAAGATTATGAAAAGGAACAACAAAAATCTATTGAATCAATTTTAGATAAAGCTATGAAACAGTTAGACAAAGTAAAAGATACTGTAGAAGTTAAGGAAATAGTAACTGAAGCTAAAAATGATTTAGATGAAATACCTACAAAAGCTGAAATAGAAGAAGAGGCACAAAAAGAGCTATTACAAATTAAAGAAAAAGCAAAAGAAATTTTATCTTCATATAAAAATTTATCTCTATATGAAGATAAAGAAAAAGCGGAACTTAATAAAATTTTAGAAAAAGCATTTATTAGTATTGATGAAGCGAAGAGTAAATCAGAAGTTGAAAAAATAGTAACTAGCACTAAGGCAAAAATGGATGATATTGAAACAGCAGAAAAAATAGCTATTGATAGAGTTATAGAAGCTATTAATAAAATAGAAAATCCAGTTACTATAGATCAAAAGCCTATAATTGAAGCTGCAAGAGAAAAATATAATGCTTTGACAAAGGATCAGAAAAAGCAAGTAACTAATTATGAAATATTAGTTAAGGCTGAAGAAGATTTAAATAAATTAGTGAATGATGACTCTAGTAACAATGGTTCTGAAGGAAATAAACCAGATGGGGATGATTCTAATAATAATGGTTCTGAAGATAATAAGCCAGATGGAGATGACTCTAATAATAATGAACATAATAATTCTCAAGATGATGATGTTAAAACAGGAGATAACACTCAGATAGGGTTTATAGTATGTTCATTAATACTAGCAATAGGTGGAATCTATTTAGTAGAACTTGAAAGACGTAGGGGTAAAATTAAGTCTAATAAGTAATAAAAAATAAGTTTACTAGTAATTTATTAACTTTTAATTGTTAAGTTTGTAGAATTATGTATTAATAATTTAAAATAAAATAGGGTTATTTAACCTTAATGTAACACATTTCGCAAAAGATTAAGATACAATTATCTTAAGATATTTCAAAATTAAAAATAATTGGAGTGTTGTTGTTATGCTTAAGGTTATTAATTCTATTGGAAGTAATATTGAGACTAGTAATGGAAAAAGTATAAGTAGGTGTAATAAAACAGCAGGAGCAGAAAAGGTATATGAAAGAAAAGAGTATATTATTTTAAAGGTTAAAAAAGGCTACATAGTGTATAACACAAAAAAAGTATTTGAAAATGGTCATACCCATCTTCAAAGTTTTGAAATGTCCAAGACGGTTATTGACAATAGTATAAGAAAGAAAAGACCAAAAACTAATAATATTTATTTAATAGAAAGTCATATTAGGGTCACTAATGACAGTAAATATAAGCAAATATTAGAAGAACTAATAAAAGCTAAAAAAGATAAAACTAAAGATAACAAATATCACAACAAAAGTTATTGCAATGCTTGTTAAATAAAAAAAGAACCATCTATGATTTTACATAGATGGTTTTTTTACATAATTTATATATAATTTAAATTTAAAATAAATATAGATAATATGGAAATATAGTCTATATTATTTTATTATGGTAATAGGGCTTTTGAAGAATAGAGGAGGGAGCATATGAGGGAAAAATACATAGACATAGTAAATGACATAACATATTATTACAAGGAATCAGTAAATTTGTTATTTGAGGAAGAAAAGAGCAAGATAATTACAATTACCTTAGTAGATTTTGGACATATAAGAGTGTATTTAAGAAATGCAAGTAAAGAAAAAATTTATTATGATTCAGAAAACTATGAAGCCATAGAGAATGGTCCAGTTCAAATTAGAAAAATAGAAATAGGGTATTCAGTTGCATCAATAGGTGAGTACAATAATGAGCCAGTAGTATTTACATATGAGTGTGAAGAGGTAGATTTTGAATTAGATCTTTATAATTATAGTAATATAAAGATAAATAAAAAATATATTAAGCATGATTATAGAGTTAAGCTAGGAAACAAAATAGCACATAATTTGTTGATGAAGCATGCTACTTTAGGTTATGAATTTTTAAATGAAAAAGAAAAAAATATTTTGCCTGTGGCTATGTGGATATCTATTTTGGACTCGAGTCAAAAATTTATAGGTTTACCAGATTATAATAAGATTTTTGATTTATTTATACAATATAATGGAAAATATGAAAAAGAAGAGTTTTTACAAAAAGCTATACAGATAGAAAATGATTATGAAGATATAAAAGAAGTAAAAAAAGTATGCAAAATAATGAAGAATGGCCTTGATAATTTACAAGTGTCTTTAGATAAAAATGATTATTTGAAAATGGAAGAAAAGTTGATAAATCACTTATCTTTTTGGAATAGTTTAGAACCAGTATATAAAGTATATACTGATTTCACTAACTACATGAAAGAAGCTTGTGAAAGTTTTGAGACTAACAATCTAAATCAAAATATAGAAATAGAAAATTATATAAAAAATAAAGTCGGAAGTAAACTTGTTAAAGTTGGATTTGAAGAAGAATTTCCTTTTTACAGAATAAAAACAGAAGAGAAGATATATGTGCTAGAGTTTGATATTATTAATAATCAAAAAGTAAATATAAAAATACTTCAAGAGATACTTGATGAAAGTCCTGAATTAGTAGAACTACTAAATATGATGGATTATAAATATTTGAAACCTGAAGATATAGATGGATGGGACGAAGAAATTTGCAAAACTAAAGAAGATATAGATGAAGAAGTAGAAATAATACTAGATTGTTTATTAGTCGATAAAACTCTATCTAAACAAAATGGTAAATTGGGAATAATAGGCGGAATAATTGTTGCTATAATCTCCTATTTATTATGGAAGCCATCTATTTTAATTTGTGGAATAATAGGAATTGTTACATGTATAATTTTAGTTGCTATTGAGAAATATGGAAGAATTTTCACAACGTTTTGGAATGAGGAGGACAAATAAGATGAAGATGAGCAAGAATGATTATATAAAACCTAATAAGATATTTTTTGATAAAGAATGGGTAATGTCTAATATATATGAGACACAAGAAGAGTTTTTTGAAAAAGGGGAATTCGCTTTAGGATGCATAGTTGCAGCTAACAATAAGCTTTTTAAAAGAGGATTTTTAGATTTACCAGGATACATAATATACACTTTTGATGGATATTATGAAGAGAACTTTGAAGAGTTTGAAGAACTTGCATCTAAAGTCTATGATTTGGGAGGAACAAAACAAGAGGATAAGTCTTTAAAAAAGATAGCTTATTTATTAGAAGATATGATGGAGAATGATTTTGGGATAAGGTTGCCTTTAGAAATGACAGATGGAAGAGAGGTATTTTTTTCATCAATAATGTTTAATAGAAAGTACTTACCAGGCAAAAAGTTAACAGGAAGAGTTTACCCACTACATATTTTAAGAGGTAGAAAACCAGATGTAATGTTAATACCACATTGGTATTGGTAGAAAATATGATATTTCATTGTAAAAGAATAATCGTTATGATTATTCTTCTTTTTTGTATATGAATGTAAATCTTAACAAAAGTTAAGAATTACTTATTAGGGGCTTAATATTTGTTTTTTATTATGTAATAGAAAAGGAGATGATATATTATGAAATTAAAAAACAAATTAGTAGGAATTATAGTTATTTTAGGAACGATAATATTTGTAGGAGGAAATAACCCTTTAGTAGGATTATCAAATCACAAGAATTCTTATATAAGTGAAAATAGTGCAAATACCAGTACAAAGAACAGTAAATATCTTATGTTAGTTAATAAGAAAAATCCATTAAATCTTGATTATGAGCCTAAAAATTTGGTTAAACCAAATGTGAAATTTTTAAGTAGTACTAGTGAAGAATGTAGACAAATGGATGAAACTGCAGCAAAAGCTTTGGAAGAATTATTCCAAGGAGCTAAAGAAGAAAATATAATTCTTTTAGGATCTTCAGCATATAGATCTTACAGAAGTCAGGTTAGGGTTCTTAATGATGAGATTAGTTCAAAGGGTGTAAACTATGCCAATAAATATGTGGCTAAGCCAGGCAACAGTGAGCATCAAAGTGGATTAGCAATAGATGTAACAAATGAGGCAAGATGTTTTGACAAAACAAGTCCAGAGGCACAGTGGTTAGCAAATAATGCTCACAGATTTGGATTTATATTACGTTATCTAGAGGGAAAAGAAAATATCACAGGATATAATTATGAGCCATGGCATATCAGATATGTGGGTAAAGATGCAGCAAAAGAGATTCATAAAAGAAATATTACTTTAGAGGAGTATTTAAATGATATGGTATAATAAGGTAAACATAAGGAGGGAGTTATGGCTAGTAAAATTCTTGTAGTAGATGATGAAAAAGAAATTAGAAATTTAATTGAAATATATTTGAAAAATGAAGGTTATACTGTGATAAAAGCCAGTAATGGAGAGGAAGCTCTTAAGGTATTGGAAAAAGAGGAAATACAACTTATGATACTAGATATAATGATGCCAAAGATGGATGGAATGGAAGTATGCAGAAGGGTTAGAGAACATTTAAATATACCTATTCTTATGCTTAGTGCTAAGTCTGAAGACATGGACAAGATTGCGGGTATTATGACTGGGGCAGACGATTATTTAACAAAGCCTTTTAATCCATTGGAATTATCAGTAAGAGTAAAGGCACTTCTTAGAAGAACTTATTATTTTAATAACATGAACAAAGAAGAAGATATTATAAATATTGAAACTTTGACTATAGATAAAAATAATAGAACAGTTAAAGTTGGAGACACAGAAATAACTTTTACAGCGAGGGAGTTTGATATTTTATATTTACTAGGTAGCAATAGGGGGAGAGTTTATAGTTCGGAAGAAATATTTACTAAGGTATGGAAAGAAGATTATTTTGGTTCAAACAACACGGTTATGGTTCACATGAGTAGAATAAGAGAAAAGTTAGAAAAATATATAGAAGGAAATAAAATAATTCAAACTGTATGGGGAGTTGGTTATAAAATTGAAAAATAAAAGAAGGATTTTTAAATATATAATAATCAGCGCTTTAGAATTTGTAATAAGTGTAATATTAAGCTTAGCTACTTTTTGGATATTATATAAAGTAACTTATGATTTATATATTAATTATCGAACTCCAATATTAAATGTAGTAATTAAAGCTTTGTTTAGATTGAACGATAATTTTTTTGCAGGAAATATATACGGAATTATAGGAATTTTAATTTTTCTTTCAATATATTCTCTTATTACTTATAAGAAGTATAGAAATGTATCACTGTTAGTGGATAATGTGGAAGAAATGTCAAAAGGAAATTTGGACAAGAAAATAGAGATAAAATCAAGGGGAGATATTGATCAAGTAGCACAAAATATTAATAGTATAGTTGAGCAGCTGAAAGATATAACTGTGGAAGAGAGGAAAGCTCAACAAACTAAGACGGACTTGATTACAAATGTATCTCACGATTTAAGAACACCTTTAACTTCAGTTATAGGATATTTAAATCTTATTGAAGAAGGAAGATACAAGGATGAAGTGGAGCTTATGTACTACGTGGATATAGCTTACGAAAAATCTTTAAACTTAAACATACTGATTAACGATTTATTTGAACTTACTAAAATGCAAAATAGAGTTGTTAATTTTAATAAAGTAGAACTAAATTTAGTAGAGCTAATAGGTCAGTTAATTTCTCAGTTTGAAATACAATTTAGACAAGAAAATATGAATTGTAGAATAGACTTTTCTGTGGACAAACTTATATTAAATGCTGATCCAATTAAGTTAGTAAGAGCTTTTGAAAATCTTATTACAAATGCCATGAGATATGGAAAAGATGGACATTATGTGGATATAAAAGTATTTACAGAAAAGAAAATGGCAGTAGTCCAGGTAATAAATTATGGAGAGCCTATTCCAATACTGGATCTACCTCATATATTTGATAGATTTTATAGAGTAGAAAAATCAAGAAATACATTCAAAGGTGGCTCAGGTTTAGGACTTGCCATTACAAAAAATATTATAGAAGCTCATGATGGAAGTATTTGTGCTATTAGCAATAATGAAAGTACTATTTTTGAAGTTAAAATACCATATTTAGATGAAGATAAACTCTACAAGTTAACAGAATAATCTGTGGCTTGGAGAGTTTTTTATTTTATTTAGGGTATAAATAATTTATAGCAAATTACACAATCTATGAGAAGTAAGATTTTACATAAAATATATAAATAAAAAGAGGTGGAAAAATGGCACAGGAAAATCAAAGTAATAATATGGGCTGGAATTTTGATAATAGTTATAAAAATTTACCAAGGTCTTTTTATAGTGAAATAGATTTAAATCCAGTGAGAAAATCAGAGCTAGTTGTTTTAAATAAGCCTTTAGCAGAAGAGTTGAAATTAAACACAGAATCATTGAAAAGTGAAGAAGGTTTACAAGTTTTAGCTGGAAATAAAAAAGTTGAAGGCGGTGCATATATTGCACAGGCTTATAGTGGTCATCAATTTGGCAATTTCACAATGTTAGGTGATGGAAGAGCCGTTTTAATTGGTGAACAAAAACTGGATAATAAAACTTCAGTGACAGGTTTTGATACAAATAGATATGATATTCAGTTGAAGGGAAGTGGAAAAACACCGTATTCTCGTGGTGGTGATGGAAGGGCAGTACTTGGACCAATGCTGCGTGAGTATATAATTAGTGAAGCTATGTACAACCTTGGAATACCAACAACTCGCAGTTTAGCAGTAGTAAAAACAGGAGAAAATATTTATAGAGAATATGTGAAAGAAGGGGCCATACTTACTAGAGTTGCAACAAGTCATCTTAGATTTGGAACTTTTGAATATGCTTCAAACTACTTGGGAAAAGAAGAAGTGAAAAAATTAGCTGATTATGCCATCGAGAGACATTACCCTTACGTGAGAAGTAATGAAAATAAATATTTGAGTTTTCTAAAAGAAGTAACAAAAGCTCATGCAGAATTAACTGCTAAATGGCTATGTGTTGGTTTTATTCATGGAGTAATGAATACAGACAATATGACTATTAGTGGAGAGACTATTGATTATGGACCTTGTGCATTTATGGATATTTATAATCCAGACACTGTATTTAGTTCTATTGATTATCATGGAAGATATGCTTACAAAAATCAGCCTAAAATGGCATCTTGGAATATATGCAGATTTGCAGAAACACTGTTACCTTTAATAAGTGAAGATGGGGATACTGCCATAGATCTGGCACAAAAGGCAATATTTGAGTTTTCTGATTTGCATTTTAAGTATTGGTTCTCAAAAATGAGAAGTAAACTAGGGTTGTTCAATGAAGAGGCTATGGATAAGGCTATAATAGAAGATTTATTGACTATGATGGAAAAATATAAAGAAGATTATACAAATACTTTTTTATCGTTAACTTATAGAAAAAACATGAACAGAGGAATGTTCCTTACAGCTGAATTTACAAACTGGTATAAAAATTGGCAAGAAAGATTGGAAAGACAAGAAGAGTCTATTGAGGAAGCTTATGAGCTTATGAAAACGTCAAATCCAGTAGTTATACCAAGGAATCACAGAGTAGAAGAAGCATTGGATGCAGCAGATAATGGAGACTTCACAGTAATGGAAAATTTGCTTTCTGTTATTAGTAATCCTTATGAATATAAAGTAGAGTGTGAAAAATATTTTGATTTGCCACAACCGTCAGATTTACCTTATAGAACTTATTGTGGAACATAAGAATAACCCTATATAAGTGAACTTATATTTGCCCACTTATATAGGGTATTTATATATTTAATGTAATTATATTTTTATATAACTTCCAACCACATACCCAGTATAGCTTTTATACTTAACTTTATACCATCCAGATGATAGCTTATTAACAATCTCGATAGTAGTGTTTTTAGGAATGGTAGTTATAATACTAGAAGAAGTAGAAGTACTTTTTCTAAGGTTAAGATTAGCAGAAGTAACACCTTTATTTGAAGACGATGTATTAGAATTACTGCCATTTAATTTAACATAATCTTTAGAAACATATCCAGTATTACCTTTGTATTTAACTTTATACCATTTAGAGTTAGATTTATCAACAATCTCAATAGTAGTATTTTTAGGAATAGTAGCTATAATACTAGAAGAAGTAGAAGCACTCTTTCTAAAGTTAACATTGGCAGAAGTGATGCCTTTTTCAGAAGAAGGAGTACTAGTGTTATTATCATCACTGCCACTACCATTTAACTTTACATAATCCTTAGAAACATATCCAGTATTACCTTTGTATTTAACCTTATACCAACCAGAAGTAGATTTATCAACAACTTCAACAGTAGTATTTTTAGGAATAGTAGCTATAATACTAGAAGAAGTAGAAGAACTTTTTCTAAAATTAACATTGGCAGTAGTAACGCCTTTTTCAGAAGAAGGAGTACTAGTGTTATCATCATCACTGCCACTACCATTTAACTTTACATAATCCTTAGAAACATATCCAGTATTACCTTTGTATTTAACTTTATACCATTTAGAGTTAGATTTATCAATAACTTCAACAGTAGTATTTTTAGGGATAGTAGCTATAATACTAGAAGAAGTAGAAGCACTCTTTCTAAAATTAACATTGGCAGTAGTAACGCCTTTTTCAGAAGAAGGAGTACTAGTGTTATCATCATCACTGCCACTACCATTTAACTTTACATAATCCTTAGAAACATATCCAGTATTACCTTTGTATTTAACCTTATACCAACCAGAAGTAGATTTATCAACAACTTCAACAGTAGTATTTTTAGGGATAGTAGCTATAATACTAGAAGAAGTAGAAGCACTCTTTCTAAAATTAACATTGGCAGTAGTAACGCCTTTTTCAAAAGAAGGAGTACTAGTGTTATCATCATCACTGCCACTACCATTTAACTTTACATAATCCTTAGAAACATATCCAGTATTACCTTTGTATTTAACCTTATACCAACCAGAAGTAGATTTATCAACAATTTCAACAGTAGTATTTTTAGGAATAGTTTCTATAATACTAGAAGAAGTAGAAGCACTCTTTCTAAAGTTAACATTAGCAGTAGTAACCCCTTGATTTCCAGAAGGAGTACTTGTATCATCATTACCAGAGTTACCACCAAAAGTTTTTAAGCAAGTATAATTCAAATCAACATATCCACTTATGCCAGGAACAGAGCCTTTTTCTGAGTACTGCCACATAGAGTATGGTTTTCCAAAGGTATTAGTGGAAGAATATTGAGCCACCCATAAATTATTAGAATTAATAAGATCATTAGTGAAGTATGAACTACTGAAATCTTTATTAGTATATATACCTGAAGTATATCCTTTGGATTCAACTTTATTAAGAAATGAATTAGCCATTCTTGTAGCCAAGTCCTTTGTTACTTTTACGCCATTGTTATTTGCATATCTGACGCTATCATACTCAAAATCGAAAAACACAGGGTATGTAATACTATTTTTATAAGGCGATATGGCATTTAAGCAAGCTTGAGCCTCGATAGCAGCATTTTCAGGAGTAGTTGCATAACTAAACCAATATACACCTATTTTAAGTCCAACACTTTTTGCACCTTCAATATAAGTTTTGAATTTTGGGTCTATAGTAGATGTTCCATATCCAGCTCTTATAATAACGTAGTCAACACCAGAATTTTTTACACTACTCCAATTGATAGTTCCGTTCCATTTACTTACATCTATACCTTTTTCAATTGGATTTAATTTTAAATAAGATGCTTGAACATATCCTTGTTTACCTTTGAAATCAATTTTGTACCAATCGCTACTTTTACCTAGTATTTCAACAGTTTCACTGATTTTTAATGTACCAATTACACCATTTGAAGTAGATGGACCACTTCTTACACTTAAAGAACTTGATGTTACACTTCCGCTACCAATAGCTTTTGGGTTAGATAAAGTTGCTTTTTGAGGAGAAAGAGCCACTCTATTAGACATAAAGGTTCTATAATTGCTTTCCCCCATACTGCCCATACTATAAGTTTTGTTTTCCTCAGGGTCCGGTTGATATTTAGGTGAATCTTTGGAAACTTTGTTTTGAGAATTTGTACCTACTTTTATTTCAAAATCATCATCGGATAAAATAGTAACGTCGCTACTTGATTTTGACTTAATTGAATCTGCATTTGCTATGATCATTAGATTTTGAGAAGTGATAGCAATACCTAAGGACATAGCCAAAAAAGATTTATCTTTTTTATTCATATTATTCCCCCTTTTAGTTAGTATAAATTACCATAAATTGAAAATATATATAAATTATATAATAAATGTATATGGTTTTGTCTAAATAATTCAATAATTAACTTTTTATTTTTGTACCTATTTTATATTACGGACATTTAAGGTATTATTTTAGCGAATGACTATAATTTATGGATTGTATACATTATATTTTAAACATTACAAAAACGTAATGATAATGAAATGTACATACATATTTAAAAAAATAAAAGGTGTATATAATAAAAGACATGAAAGATAAATTGAGGAGGATTACTTAAGGATGAAAAATATATTAAGTGTTGAAAAAATAGAAAAATACTATGGAAATAAAGATAATGTTACAAAAGCCATAGACAATATAAGTTTTAAAGTTGGTGAAGGAGAATTTGTTGGAATAATGGGCCCTAGTGGAAGTGGTAAAACAACACTTCTTAACTGTATCTCAACAATAGATACTGTTACAACTGGAAGTATAGTAATAAATGATAAAGACATTACAAGATTAAAGTCTAAAAACTTAGATAAGTTTAGACAAAATGAGTTAGGATTTATATTCCAAGACTTTAACTTATTAGATACATTAACTGCTTATGAAAATATAGCATTGGCTTTAACAATAAAAGGAGAAAAAACTTCTGAAATAGATGGAAAAATAAAAGAAGTAGCAAAATATTTAGAAATTGAAACAGTATTAAATAAATATCCTTACCAAATGTCTGGGGGACAAAAGCAAAGGGTAGCATCAGCAAGAGCAATAGTAACAGACCCATCATTAATACTTGCTGATGAGCCAACAGGAGCACTTGACTCAAAATCTGCAAGATTATTATTAGAAAGATTAGAAAGTCTTAATCAAGATTTAAAAGCAACCATATTAATGGTTACTCATGATGCTTTTACAGCAAGTTACGCTCATAGAATTTTATTTATAAAGGACGGAAAAATCTTTACAGAATTAGTAAGAGGTAAAGATTCAAGAAAAGAGTTCTTTAATAGAATAATGGAAGTTATTACTCTAATAGGAGGGGATGACAACAATGTATTCTAAAATAGCATTTAAAAATGTTAGAAAAAGTTTTAAAGACTATACTATATACTTTTTAACTTTAACATTGGCAGTTTGTATATTCTATAGTTTTAACTCTATTGAATCACAAAAAGCCATGATGGAAGTGAATTCTTCAAGTGCAACATATGTGGAGGCTCTTTCTAACATAATATCTTATGTATCAGTATTTGTAGCATTTATTTTAGGAAGTTTAATTCTTTATGCTAACAACTTTTTAATTAAAAAAAGAAATAAAGAGCTGGGGATTTATATGACACTTGGGATGTCAAAAAATAAAATCTCTAGAATTTTAATATTTGAAACAGTAATTGTAGGGATATTTTCACTTATAAGTGGATTGATTATAGGTCTTATAGCATCACAAGGACTATCTGTTCTTGTTGCTAAACTATTTGATTTTAAAATGTCTAGCTATACTTTTATAATTTCTACTGGGGCCATAATCAAAACAATTATATACTTTGGAATAATGTTTATGCTTGTTATGATATTTAACTCTTTTGTAATTTCAAAATATAAAATAATTGATTTATTAACAGTTGGTAAAAAAACAGAGGAAATAAAATTTAAAAACCCATTTATATATTTAATTACATTTATTTTATGTGTAGTTTGTCTTGGTACAGCATATAAATTTGTTTTAGATACGGGATTAAATGTAACGGATTCTAGATTTCCTATGTCTATAGGACTTGGAATAGTGGGAACTGTGCTATTTTTCTTCTCTTTGGCAGGATTTATTTTATATGTGGTTAAAAAGAATAAAAAAGTTTATTTCAAAGGTTTAAATATATTTGTTGTAAAACAAGTAAACAGCAAGGTAAATACAAACTTTATTTCTATGTCAGTAATTTGTCTAATGTTATTTTTAACAATAGGTGTATTATCAACAGGATTTAGTTTTAAAAATGCTTTAGAAGCAGGACTTGAAGGGGCTACTCCATTTGATGCAAGTGCATATATGTATGTGAATAAAGGTGACAAAGCACGAGATATAAAAAAATCTCTTGATTATATGGGAGTTAAGTTTGGAGAAAATGATAAAGTAGTTTATTTCAATGAATATAATTCTGGTAAGAAATTTTCGGATGTTATATCATTAAATGATAATATTAAAAAAGTGATAAATGATAATGTTAGTGAAATGGATTATGAAATATCGTATATAAAAATTTCAGAATACAATAAAATGAGAGAATTAGATAATGAAGAGCCTATAAACTTAAAAGAAGATGAGATATTAATAACATCAAATTTCTCAAAACTATTACCATCAATAGAAAAATATATGGAAGACAATAATACAGTTAAAATTGATGGCAAAGCATACAAAATAAAAAATGAGGAAGTAATAAAACACAATTTAAAAACAGATTTTATGCAAAATAATATGCTTACTCTTATAGTTAGTGATAATCTTTGTAAGGACAAAACTTTATATTCAAGTGCTATAAATATTAACTTTGACACAAATAATAAGAAAAAAAGTGAACAGAATTTCATTGCAAAGATTGCTAAATACCAAGATTCAAATACAGATTATGATAAAACAGGATTTGTAATGGCAAATTCAAGAGATTCAATTTATGAAGGAAATAAAGGTGTTACAACTACGATATTATTTATAGGAATTTATATAGGAATAGTATTCTTAATAAGTAGTATGGCAATTCTTGCACTTCAACAACTAAGTGAAGCAAGTGATAGTATAGAAAGATATGTAGCATTAAAGAGACTTGGAGCAAGTAGAAAAAGTATAAACAAAACAATATTTGTACAAACTCTTGTTTACTTTAGTATACCTGTAATACTAGCTTTAGTTCATTCAGTGGTAGGGATAAAAGTTGTAAATGACTTTATATCAATGTTCAATCAGCCAGACATAGGAGGATCATCTCTTGTGACTGCAGGAATATTCTTTATTATATATACAATTTACTTCTATATAACTTATAGTGGATACAAAAATATAGTAAAAAATAATATATAAACCTTAAAAAATCTATTTAAAGTAAAAAATCTACTTTGAATAGATTTTTTGGTATAATTATACAAATAATAACTAATGAGTAATTTATATATTTGTATAAAATAAGTATATAAACCAAGGAGGGATAAAACCTATGGAAAAAATAATAATTATTGAAGATGAAGAAATAATTAGAGAAGAACTGAAAAATTTCTTAGGAAGATATGGATATGAAGTAGTAGCACCTACATCCTTTGATAATGTGGTGGAATTTATTATACAGGAAAATGCCAACTTAGTTTTACTAGATATAAATTTACCAGTTTTCGATGGATATTACATATGCAGAGAAGTGAGAAGAGAATCTGATGTACCTATAATAATCGTAACAAGTAGGGATAGCGATATGGACGAGCTTATGAGTATGAACTTGGGAGCGGACGATTTTGTCACAAAACCTTATAATACACAAATACTAATGGCAAGAATATCAGCACTACTAAAAAGAAGTGGCTTAACAACAGCTAATAGTAGCATTTTAACTTATGAAGATTTTCAACTAAATTTGTCAAATGCAACTATTACGTATAATGATAAGGAAATAGAATTAACTAAAAACGAAGTAAAAATACTTTCCTATTTAATAAATCACAAGGGTGAAATAGTATCTAGAGAATTACTAATGGAGTACTTGTGGAGCACTGATTATTTTGTTGATGATAGTACCTTAACTGTAAATATAACAAGGCTTCGTAAAAAATTAGAAGAGATAGGAATAGAAAATGTGATAGAAACAAGAAGAGGATTGGGGTACATAATGCCATGAAAATGATTGACTACATAAAAGATAAGGGGATTTTTCTATCTACAAACTTTATGTTCTTTATAATAATTTCATTATTTATGGGATTTGCTAAGGCAGCTCCAGTTATAATTTTTCTTTTATTTTTTATATGGTTTTTCCCCTTAATAACATATATGTTGATAGAGTATATAAAATATAAAAAGTACTTTCATAACATAGAAACTGTCCTTGATAATCTAGATAGAAAGTATTTATTGCCAGAAGTAATAAATGACGCAAATTTTATAGTAGGAGAAGAAGTAAATGATATTTTAAAAGAACTAAGTAGAGATATGCATGAAAATGTTAAGTATTACAAAAATATTCAAGAAGAATACAGAGAATACATAGAAATGTGGGTCCATGAAATTAAAACACCAATAGCATCTTCAAAACTACTAATAGAAAATAATAATAATGAAATAACAAGAAAAATCGATATACAAATGGATAGGATAGAAAACTTTGTGGAGCAAGTTTTATATTATTCAAGAAGTGATGAAGTAGGCAAGGATTATATTATAAAGAAAATAGAATTATCTCAAGTTGTAAAAACTGTAATTAAGAAAAATCAGAGGGATTTTATAAGCAAAAGAATAAGCTTGCAACTAGATGATATTAATGAAATTATTTATTCCGATACAAAATGGGTTGAGTTTATATTAAATCAAATAGTAGGAAATGCTATTAAGTATTCCAAAGGAAAAGAAGACAAAATAACAATTAAAGCTAAAAAACTTGGAAATGCAGTAGTATTAACAGTTCAAGATAATGGAGTAGGAATTGCTGAACATGATATAAATAGAGTGTTTGAAAAAGGATTCACAGGAGAGAATGGTAGGAAGTTTGGAAAGAGTACAGGTATAGGTCTGTATTTATGCAAAAAACTATGTGTAAAACTTGGATTAGGATTACAGATTGATTCTAATATAGGTGAAGGAACAAAGGTAAGTATAATTTTCCCAAAAACAGAAAACATAGCAGAAAAATAATAAATAAGTTTTTTTAAGAGCTAATTTATAAAAAATTGAAAAGATTACACGTTTATTGACGATAAAAAATACCAATGCTACAATTATTAATAAAGATAAACAAGTAAAATTAATATCTGAAGATATTAAAAAGGTCAGAAGGCTTTGCTTTCTGATCTTTTTTTGTGCAAATTTGGGGGGTTGGAATGATTAAATTTTTTATAAAGAAATTAAGATATATGATTTTAATACTTATAGGTGTATCAATACTAACATTCTCCCTAGGGAGGTTAGCTCCTGGTGATCCAGTGCAAAGTATTTTGGCAGATATTGATAAGCCTTTAACTGAGGAAGTTACTGACGATGCAAGAGAGAAGATGGGTTTAAATAAAAGCATTCCACAGCAGTATTTTATATGGCTAAGTGGAATTTTGAAGGGGGATTTTGGAACATGTATTAAGTCAGGTCAGAAAGTTACTTATGAAATTTCAAGAAGAATTGTTCCTACTATAGAACTTACTTTAGTTTCTACTATAATTATGCTTCTTATATCATTTCCTCTAGGAATATTATCAGCTTTATTTGAAGATAGAATTCCAGATAGAATTATTAAATTCCTTAATACAGTAAATATATCTTTTCCCACATTTTGTGTAGGAATAATCCTTATTTTAGTATTAGGAGTTAGAATGAAGTTGTTTCCAGTTATGGGTAGAGACGGACTAAAGAGCTTAGTCCTGCCATCTCTTACTTTGGGAATTTCTATGAGTGGAGGACTAATTAGACTTATTAGAAATGAGCTACTGAAAAACATGGAAAAGGATTATGTGCAAACTGCAGTTGTCCTTGGAGCAAAAAAAACTAGTGTAGTTATAAATAATATTATTTTGAATTCTATGATTGCTATTGTAACCAATGTAGGCCTTTATATAGGAACATTACTTGGAGGATCTACTATAATTGAGAACTTATTTGGATGGCCAGGGCTTGGAAATTTTATGATTCAGTCTATTTATAATAGAGATTACGCGGTTATTCAGGCATATGCAATTTTGATGGCGGTTATTTATGTGGTCATAAATATGTTAGTGGATATGATTTGTTATAATTTAAATCCTAAAATGAAAGGAGATTCTTATGGAAAATAGGAAATACCTTTCGAATAAAAATGAAGATAACCTGGATAATATAAAAGTTAATTCTCATAAGCTGTCTAAGATAAATAAGTTAAGAAATCAGCATAGATTTAAAAATATGCTATTGATGGTAGGGATAGCTCTTGTCACTCTTATTGTGATTGTTTGTGTAGGCGCTCCGTTTATATCTCCTAATGATCCACTTAAAGTGGATTTAGGAAAAGCTTTTTTGACTTCCACTAATGAATATCCTTTAGGAACTGATCAGATGGGAAGATGTATTTTGTCTAGAATTTTATATGGAGGAAGAACTTCTATATTTATTGCATTGTTGTCTTTGTCCTTAACTGTAACTATTGGAACCTTTATTGGAATTTTATCAGCTCTATCACCAAAAATAGTAGATAGTTTTTTTATGGGGATTTGTGAGATAACTTTAGCATTTCCAGGTATACTTTTAGCTATTGTTATTGTAGGTTTTTTAGGGCCTTCCATTGTAAATGTAATGGTGGCTATTTCCTTTGTTTCTTGGGCCAAATATGCTAGAGTAAGTAGAAATTTAGTACTTTCTATTAGAGAATCCAGTTTTATAAAGGCAGCAAAAGTTTGTGGTACAAGTCATTTTAATATTATAAGGTATCATATTATTCCAAATATATTTTCTACTATTTTAACTATTATGGTGACGGATATTGGTTCAACTATACTTAGACTAGCAACCCTATCTTTTATTGGTCTAGGGGCTCAACATCCTACTCCTGAGTGGGGAGTAATGATTAATGAGGCTAGAGAGTATATTGACTATGCGCCTAATATGATAGTTTATCCAATTATTATGATTTTCTTAACGGTGGCCTCTTTCAACTTAATTGGAGATAGCTTAAGAGATAGGTATGATGGCGATACCTATTAAATTAAGGAGGTTATAGCCATGGCTATTTTAGAAGTAAGAAATTTAAATATTGATTATATTAGTGTAAAAGGTGTTAATTATAGTATATCTGACATTAATTTTAAACTGGAGCAGTCAAAGGCAATAGGAATTATAGGTGAGAGTGGTTGTGGAAAGAGTACTATAGCCAAATGTATTTTAAATATACTTCCCAAAAATATATATACCCAGGGAGAAATTTTATTGGATGGAGTTAATATTTTAAATATTAGTGAAAAAGAAATGGAAAATATTAGAGGAAATCAAATATCAATGATATTTCAGGAGCCTATGCAAGCATTAAATCCTATCAGAAGAATCAAAAATCAGTTTTATGATTTGCTTTATAAATATAGAAAAATAAATGGGAAAGTCAAAACCGATAATCTTATTGTAAGCAGACTAGAAGATGTTAATTTAAAGGATATTGATAAGATACTAAATAGTTACCCCTTTGAATTAAGTGGAGGTATGGCGCAAAGGGTTATGATAGCAATGGCTTTAATAAACAATCCAAGGGTATTAATCGCCGACGAACCTACTTCCTCTATTGATGCTATTAATAGAAGAGAGATATTAAATGAAATAAAAAATTTGAAGGATCTATCTGTAGTAATTATTTCTCACAACTTAAGTGAAGTTTATGATATGTGTGATGAGATTTTAGTCATGAAGGATGGAGTAGTTGTGGAGCAAGGATATACTAAGGATATTTTTCAAAATCCTAATCATGAGTATACTAAATTACTATTACAAAATGAAAGGATAAGCAAAGGAAGCTATGAAAAAAGAGTATCTTGTTAAAATTGAAAATTTATATAAGAGCTATGAAAAACATGACAGATTCAAAATTCATAAAAAAGAAGTATTAGCAGGAATAAATATTAACATAAAAAAGGAAGAAATTTTTGGATTAGTTGGAGAAAGTGGTTGTGGAAAGAGTACTATTTGCAACTTAATACTAGGTCTTGATAAGTGTGATAGGGGAAATATTATCTTTGATAATGTGGATATAACTAATATGAAGGAAAAAGATATGAGGCCTATTAGAAAAAACCTGCAAGCAGTGTTTCAGGATAGTAAGTCGTCCTTAAATCCGAAGATGAAGATTTATGATATTTTAAATGAACCATTGAAAAATTATAATTTGGAAAGCTCACATAGGATAAAGGAGTTAGCAGAATTAGTTGGTTTAGACGAAAATAGTTTGAAAAAATACCCACATGAGTTTAGTGGAGGTCAAAGACAACGGATTTCTATTGCTAGAAGTCTTGCTTTAAATCCAAAATTTATTATTTTAGACGAGTCTACATCCAATTTAGATACTATAACTTTAAACAGGATTTTGGAATTGCTTAAAGATTTAAAAATGATGTTTTCTATGACTTATCTTGTAGTATCCCATGATATAGATATTATAAAAAAATTCTGTGATAGGGTGGCTATTATGGAAAATGGAAAGATTGTAGAAGTTTTACAAAAGGATGATATAGAAAATGCAAAACATCCTTATACAAGAAAGCTACTACATATAATGTAGATTATAAAAGTGGATTGACTATATATAATTAAGAATAAATTTGTTGTATTATATGTAGTTTTATACAAAATATTATTTAAAAAGGGGAAGAGGTTATGAAATTTAAAAAATTATCATCTATGATGATGGTAGCAATTTTATCAGTAGGCCTGTTAAGTGGGTGCTCTAATTCATCAGGCAAAGATAATGATACTTCTAGTGTAGGAAGTGATAAGCCAAAGGTACTAACAATAGCAACAGGTAGAAGTTTCTATCAAGGGGAAGGAACAGATATTTTTGTCCATGGATCTACTAATGTGTGGGAGAGTTTAGTTAAACTTCAAGATGACATGACACCAGCTTGTGACTTAGCTGAATCTATTGAACCATCTGAAGACTATATGAGCTGGACTATTAAAGTCAAAAATGGGATTAAGTTTCATGATGGAACTGAACTTAATGCAAAAGCTGTAAAATATAATTTGGATAGGCTATATCATTTTAGTGATGTTGATAAAAAGTATGATAAAAAAACTGAAAATATAGATGATTATGGAAAAATTAAAAGTATAGAATTAGTAGATGATTACACGGTTAAAGTAACTCATAAAAAACCAACAGTAGACTTTATGGCGAGACTTTCATATGCTGCTGGAGCTATGTTTAGTTTAGAGTCATTTAATGATGATGGACAAATTGTAAAGCCTTATGGGACAGGTCCTTTTAAATTAAAAGATTATGATGAAACTAGTGACGTTTTAATTTTAGAAAAATTTGCTGACTATAGAAACGGTGAAGCTAAGCTCGATGAAGTAGTTTTCAAAAAAATAGAAGATACTTCAACTAGATTATCAGCACTTCAAACTGGTGAAATTGATGCAGTAGCAGATGTAGGGGCGATTATGCCACAGCAAGCTGATAAAGTTAAGTCAGATGATAAATTAGAACTAAAAGAGCAATTAGTTACTACTACTCATTATATGAATTTAAATAAAAGCAAAGGCAAGTTATTTAGTAATAATGACTTAGCACAAGCAGTAAGTTATGCAGTAAGTTCAGAGTCAATTGTAAATGATTTATTACAAGGATATGGAAAAGAAGCAAAAAGTGTTATAACTTCTGTTAGTAAAAAATACTCAAGAGATTGTGGATATGAGTATAACTTAGACAAAGCTAAAGAATTAAAAGAAAAATCTATTGGTGATAAAAAAGAAACTATAGATATTATAATAAGCTCTGCTTTAACTGGTCGTTGGCCTTATGAAAATGTTGCTATGTTAATTCAGTCTCAACTTGAAAAAATAAATATAAAATCTAATATAGAGGTAGTAGATGCAGCAGTATGGTCTGAAAGATTAAAAACTGGTGATTATGATATGACTTTAGCACCTTATACAATTTCAACTGGAGAGCCATCTTTCTATTTTGAGCCACATATGAAATCTGATGGAGCTATAAATGTAAGTAGAAGCTATGGATATAAAAATAGCAAAACTGATGAACTTATAGCTAAGGCAGCTACTGAAACAGATGATAAAAAAAGAGTTAAGGATTATCAAGAGTTACAAGATATAGCAAGAAAAGAAGGACCTACTATTCCTCTTTGGGAAGATGTTACTTTATACGCAGTGAATAAAAAAGTTAAAGATTTTAACTTGAATTTGCTATTCTGGTCAGATCTATCTGTAGTAGATATTGAAAAATAATGTTTTAAGGAGTTGGGGCATAAGTTGTTATGCCCAACTCCTTTTTACTATTGAAAAAATTATATTGGAGGGGAAATTCATATGGATGACTTAAAATATTGGAAAAATAAATGGACAGAAGTTGGTAGGGACTATATTTTAAATAAAAAAACAACAGAAGAAACTATAGCAGTTTGGGATGAAAGTTCAAAAACTTATGATGAAACTGTTAGCAATAGTAGAATTAATATTATTTATAAATTAAAGGAAGATTACATAAATGAAGATAGTATAGTTCTTGATTTAGGATGTGGAACGGGAGCTTATTCTATGGAATTAAGTAAAATATGCAAAGAAGTTCATGCTATGGATTATTCTGATGGTATGCTAAATATTCTAAAAGCAAAAATATCTGAAAATAATATTAAAAATATAAAAGTAATAAAAAATGATTGGAATAACTTAGATTTAAAAGCAGAAGGTATGGACAAAAAATATGATTTTGTAATTTCTAGCCTTAATCCAGCTTGCTATAATCCTTCTAGTTTAATGAAGATAAATGAAGCATCTAAAGGAGTATGTTGTTATATAGGTACAGATGGAAAAGGACAAAATAAACTTCTAAACAAAGCTGATGATGAAATTTTAGGAGAAAGGATTAAAGGGTGTGACATTAGTAATATAATTTATCCTTTTAATATATTATATTTTAGTGGATATAATCCAATCGTATTTTATATTCCTTGCAATTGGGAAGGCAGAAATACTTATGAAAAAGGAGTTAGCAAGTTAATAAATAGATATAAGGATTTAATAGAAATCAATTATAATGTAGAGGAAAAAATTAAATACTTTGTAAAATCTCATATGGAAGGGAATTTGTTTATAGATAAAAGTGAAAATAATTTGGGCGTTATATTATGGCGAGCTATATATAAATAAGTAAATTAAAACACCCCAATTGTTAGAAGTTTTGTTGAACAACTGGGGTGTCATATAAATTTTATTTTAATTTTAAAAAAGCTAGCAAAATAAGAGTTACTCCGCTTAACCATGAAAGATTAAGTTCACTTTTCTGTGCAATTTTGTTACCTAAAAAGCAACCAAGTAATACAGCAACCATATTTATTACAAGTGAAAACAATATAATTTCAACATAATTTGTTACCATAAGCCCTGTACTAAAACCAGCTGCCAGACCATCAAGAGAAAGAGCCACTGCCAAAGAGAAAGACTCCTTAGGAGAAAGTTCATAAGAATGATCCACGTCTGCCTCTGTGCCATCTAAACAAACTCTAAGAAAAAACTTAAAATCAAATAGTTTAAATGATAAATCCCGACTTAGAGTGCCACTTTTAATTAGAATAGCTTTCAAAGTACTATCAAATAATTTAGCCATGCCTAACATTAATAGCACTGTAACACATATACTAGTGGTAAAAGCGCTAGGAATATACTTGCTTATAATACTACCCATAAAAAGGGAAATAGCCAAAATAGTAGAGCAGACTAAGTTAATTGTCATAGCTGATTTAAAGGGAATTTTTATTTTACTTGTTCCATAAGCAAAACTTGCTACAAATGCGTCCATTGAAAGGGCAGAAACAAGCAAAATTGCATCTAGTGTGGATAAGGAATTTAGTGCATGAAACATAGATGACCCCCTATTTTTATATATTAGAAAATTACAAAGTAATCCTGTCAAAGGCAAATGATTGCTTTGTATTAACAATATATTGTAAAAGGAGAACTTATGTTACAATTTAAGATAGAAATATAAATGAACACTATCATCACAGATGTTTAATGGAGGAAGAAATGGTCAGAATAGCTTTTTTACTTATTACTTTATTAGCAATAATAGTTGTAACTTACAAAAGAATAAGTCAAAAACAGTTTCAAAGTGGAAAGAAACTAATTAAGGATATAAACAATCAATATAAAGCATTATTTAAAGAAAGAAGCTCAACATTCAAAATTGGTCAATCAATAACCATATTATTGTCACAAGGATTTTTAATATTTGCGATATTAATAGGCGTTTTTAGATTACTACCTGAAGATGTGGGCAATAGCTACAATATTATTTTAAAAATCTTATCTATAGTCATGACTTTTCTATTTATGTATTTTGTTGTAGGGTACTTGCTATTATCTATTTCAAGAGTATACAAATATCTATATAAAATTGAAGATAAAAACACAAAAACAGATTTATTAATAAGCTATTTCATAATAAGTATGTATATGACAATTTTAATAATATTTCCCGAGCAATTTGGCGAAAACTATAAAATAGGATTGGTTGGAGTAGGAATAAGTTATTTATTAACACTAAAAGTTTTACTAAACATAATAAGAAGTCCTAAAATTATAAAATATCATGAACATCACACAGAAGAGGACTATATAGATGAGAATGAACGTCATAGAAATATTACCACAATTTCAGGCATAATTTTGATTATGGTGATTTTAAGTTTGGGACTGGCTGTATGTTTTGTTAGTAACAGCAGTGTGGGAGCTTATAGCAACAACCCAAGTTATTTTGATTTATTTTACTACACAATAATTACCTTTGCCACAATAGGTTATGGAGACATAAGTCCTGTTTCAACTGGAGCGAAACTAATGGCAGTAATTATTTCAATAACAAGTATACTATGTCTTACAATATTTTTATCTTCAGTAATGTCTTATAAAAACGAAGAATAGATTTTATATAAGACAACTTCTACAAAAGAAGTGTTATTTATGAAAAAGGGGGATTTTTCATGGAAGATAATAAAAGCCTGAGCATTAAGGATAAGATAGAAAAATATCTTATGCCACTGGGCATGGTTGGTGTTGTATTTTATATGGCTCATATTATACTGGGGAATATATTGTGGCTCTTACACAAGAGAAAATGAAAGAACTGGGTAATTTTATTTTAATAATGGCAATAATAATAACGTTATGTGGAATTATGAATCCAATTTCCATGAAAATAGGACTGAATATACTAGGACTAACAGAAAGATTAGTTATCTATTCATTGCAAATATTAATATTTGTTCTATCTTTTTATTACACAAAATGTGATAAATAGAAAGAATTAGCAATAATCTTGAGATTTTTTTCATCATATGATATACTAATGCTTATTAAAATGAAATAATAATAAAGAAGGTGAGAGTATGGCAGTAGGAGAAAAAACATTAGCTACAAACAAAAAAGCTAGACATGAATATTTCATAGAAGACACTTACGAATGTGGAATAGAATTAAAAGGAACAGAAGTTAAATCAATCAGAGCAGGGAAAGTTAACTTAAAAGAAGGCTTCGCATCTGTAGATAACTCTGAAGTTTTTCTAAAACAAGTTCATATAAGTCCATACGACCAAGGGAACTCTTTTTACAAAGCAGATCCTCTTAGAGTTAGAAAATTATTACTTCATAAATATGAAATCAGAAAGCTAATAGGGGCTACTACTATAAAAGGTTACTCTTTAGTTCCTATGAGAATGTATCTGAAAAATGGTAAGGTAAAACTTGAGCTAGGTTTAGCAAAAGGTAAAAAACTTTACGACAAACGTCAAGACCTTGCTAAGAAAGATGCACAAAGAAGAATAGAAAGAGAAATGACTGGTAAATACTAAGAAAATTAGTAAATTAATTCTAGTTGATTTTTATCTTAAAAAGATATATATTATATATACAGTATAGCAAGTTAATAAGGGCGTAACAGTTTTGTGTACCCCTTTATATAAAATTAAATATTGAATTGGTGAAAGTTTGCAAATTGAGCAGTCTCAATGACTTTAAACTCCTATGGGGGTGTAAAGGTTTCGACGTGGGTTCGGAACTTGGGGCAGCGTGTCGTGTTACTCTGGGTCACGTAAAAACTGGGGAACTTAAAACAAACGCAAACGATAATTACGCTTTAGCAGCTTAATGCTGCTTGTCCCGCCTGAGCCCTCCTGCCGGCTAGGCCTGGACATCATTTATGCAGGGAACTACTATTAGGGTGTCTCGACTATTAGTGGATTAATTGGGACTGGCCAAAGCTAGAGTTTGTCACTGGACGCTAGCTGAGGCGAGATACTAAAACAGCTGACTACGCACGTAGACGCAACGAGGAAAAAGCTTACGGACAGGGGTTCGACTCCCCTCATCTCCACCATTCAAACCCTCGAGAAGGGGATAAGGAACTACTAAGTTTATGGCTTAGTAGTTTTTTTATTATATTCATCAGAGGTATGTGATATAACTATGTAGAATATTACAAAAGCAAATTTAATTTAATATAGCTTTGTAATAATAGGAGGGCAATATTGGAGTATAAGATACAATAATAAGAAAAAACAACTGTTAGTGGTGCGGAACATGAGACAAAGGAACTATTATATTTAATGAATTTTTCAAAAGTATGCAATGATTATTATCATAAGCCAGAGAGATAAATTATTAACTTTTTTAATAATTACTTTTTATATAAATCAGTGTTTCATTGACATTGTCTATATGCAATTGAAAATAGAAGTAAGGTATATAGTTCCTATAGTGCAATTAAATTAATGAAGATTTAATCAGTTCATATTAAATATAACTATGCTAAAGTGAGGTGAGAGTATAATTTTAACTAAAAGTTCAAATAAAAAGTAGTTTATTAAAAACAAAATGTATATTTTTATAAAAGGGGGAAATCAAGATGAATAAAAAAATTGTTTCATTATCTTTAGCAATATCTTTAGTTATGAGCAATTTAAACTTTGCTTGCATTTCGTTTGCAGACGAAACTAATGAAAAAATCATATCAGAACAAAGTAGTGATAATAATAACTCAATAAAATTAAATAAATTGTCATCATTATCACAATATAGAAATTTAACTTCTTATGAAGATTATAGTTATGGTTTTTCGGATTCTGGAATTACCATAAAAGGCTATTTAGGTAGAGATACAAGTATTAGCATACCTAGTGAAATTAATGGTATAAAAGTTGTAGCGATAGAAAATGGTGCATTTAGAGGGTGTAGTAGTTTAACAAGTGTAGAAATTCCAGACAGTGTAACAAGTATAGGAGAATCTGCATTTAGGGAATGTAGTAGTTTAACAAGTATAAAAATTCCAAAAGGAGTAACCAGTATATCAACATTTGCATTTTATGAATGTAGTAGTTTAACAAGTGTAGAAATTCCGAAAGGAGTAACAAATATAGAAGACTATGCGTTTAGTGGGTGTAGTAGTTTAACAAGTATAGAAATTCCAGAAGGAGTAACAATTATAGGAGCGTGTATATTTGACAGATGTAGTAGTTTAACGAGTATAGAAATTCCAGACAGTGTAACAAGTATAGATAGCTCTTCATTTTATAGATGCAGTAGTTTAACAAATATAAAAATCCCACAAGGGGTAACAAGTATAAAAGGAGATGTGCTATTTAGTGAGTGTGATAACCTATTATCTATAAATGTAGATGAAAACAATCAAGTATATAAATCAATAGATGGTATTTTATATTCAAAAAATGGAAAAGAACTTATTGTAGTTCCACAGAGAAAAACAAATGTTACTATAGCACAAGGAGTAACAAGCATAGCAGATTATGCATTTAGTGAATGTAGTAGTTTAACAAGTGTAGAAATTCCAAAAGGAGTAACAAGTATAGGAGAATCTGCATTTAGTGGATGTAGTAGTTTAAAAAGTGTAGAAATACCAGAAGGCGTAACAAGTATAGGATATTATGCATTTAGTGGATGTAGTAGTTTAAAAAGTGTAGAAATTTCATATAGTGTAATAAGTATAGGAAATGAAATATTTAGTGAGTGTAATAACCTATTATCTATAAATGTAGATGAAAACAATCAAGTATATAAATCAATAGATGGTATTCTATATTCAAAAAGTGGGAAAAAACTTCTTTTAGTTCCAAAAGGAAAAACAAGTGTAGAAATACCAAAAGGAGTGACAAATATAGAAGACGATGCATTTAGTTATTGTAGTAGATTAACAAGTATAGAAATTCCAGAAGGAGTAGAAAGTATAGGAGTTAATGCATTTGTTTACTGTAGTAGTTTAACAAGTATAAAAATACCAAGAAGTGTAACAAATATAGGATATGTAGCAAATATAAATAATTGTGTATTTATGGGATGTGATAGTTTAACTATATATGCATATATTGGATCCTATGCTGAGTATTATGCAGAACGATGCTCTATATTATTTAAGGCTTTAGATGCCACAGATATTTCAAGTTCAGATGTTACGGTTAAGACTATAAAAAATCAACTGTATACAGGTAAACAAATAAAACCAGAAGTGATTTTAAATCAAGGGAATAAAACATTACAAAATGGAACAGATTACAAATTATCATATACTAATAATATAAATGTAGGAGAAGCAACAATTACAGTTGAAGGAATTGGTCATTATTCAGGTTATAGAAAAATAACTTTTAAAATAATTCCTAAAACTGTAACAAATGTAAAAGCATCATCATCATCATATAGCAGTAATAAAGTAACATGGAGTAGTGTATCAGGAGCAAGTGGATATGAAGTTTACAGAGCAACAAGTAAAAATGGAACATACTCACTGATAAAAACAGTAGAGTCAGGAGATACATTAAGCTATACAAACACATCACTTATAACAGGAAAATCATACTACTATAAAGTAAGGGCGTATTCAATTATAGAAAATGAAAAAGTATTTGGTGATTATTCAGAAATAGTATCAGCAAAACCATCACTTTCTAAACCTACAGCAAAATCAACACCATCAACTTATAGTAGCAATAAAGTTACTTGGAATAAAATATCAGGAGCAAGTGGATATGAAGTATATGTAGCAACAAGCAAAAGTGGAACATATACACTTAAAAAGACAATAACTTCAGGAAGTACATTAAGTTATGCAAATACAGGATTAACAACAGGAAAAACATATTACTATAAAGTAAGAGCGTATAGAACAGTAAATGGAAAGAAAGTATATAGCAGCTATTCAAGTATAGTATCAGCAAAACCATCACTTTCTAAACCAACAACAAAGGTAGCATCATCAACATATAGTAGTAATAAAGTTACTTGGAATAAAATATCAGGAGCAAGTGGATATGAAGTATACAGAGCAACAAGTAAAAGTGGAACTTATTCAAAGGTAAAAACAATAACAAGTGGAAGTACACTAAGTTATACAAATAAATCACTTACAACAGGAAAAACATATTACTATAAAGTAAGAGCGTATAGAACAGTAAATGGCAAGAAAGTATATAGTAGCTATTCAAGTGTAGTATCAGTAAAACCATCACTTTCAAAACCTAGCATAACACTTAGTACAGCAACTAAAAAAGCTTATATTAAGTGGAATAAAATATCAGGAGCAAGTGGATATGAAATTTATAGAGCTACAAGTAAAAGTGGAACTTACTCAAAGTTAAAGACTATTACTAGTGGAAATACAGTATCTTATACAAATAGTAAGTTAACTAGCCAAAAAACATATTACTATAAGATAAGAGCTTATAGAGTTTTAAGTGGTAAGAAGGTATATAGTTCTTACAGCAGTGTGAAATCTATTAAAGTTAAATAAAGATAGTATAAACAAAGACTTCATTCCTAGATGACCATTGTGGAAAATTTGTATAGGATGATGCAAAAAATTGTGGGTATGATTTGTAGCCATTCATCTCCACCATTCAAATACACAAAACCGTATTGATAAGTAATATCAATACGGTTTTTATTGTACAATGAAAAAGTTGGATTTATAATATAATTGATTATTTATTTAATATTATCGGGGGGAATAAATTGAGTAACTTAAGATTTAAGAGTTCAGACGATGTTAGGAATTGTATTAATTTACAAATAAATGAGAGTCATCCAATAGTAAAATCTTCATATCATAATGAATTAGTACTTTTTATTGGTTCAGGTTTATCTATACATTTAGACATTCCAGGATGGACACAATTTGCATCAAAATATGTTGAATTAGTTAAAACTAGTAATAATATAAATTATAAAACAGAAAATGATTTGAAAAAGATACCAGATAAAAAGAAAATTTTATCTTTATGTAGATTTATGGCTAAGAATTCTAATATAGATGAAGAGATAGTTAAATCATGGTTTGATATAAAAGAAGAAAAACTAGTTAATTCTCAAATATATAAGATGTTATACAATTTAAATGCTATATATATAACAACAAATTACGATAATGCGCTAGACTTAATGTCAAAAAATATAAAAAAGAATGAAGTAAACATTGGGATTAATTTTGATAATAGTGTAGAGATATTTAAAGATGAGAAGAGAGTTTATTATGATGTAAATGAATTTGTATATGATAAAATAATGAAATCTGGAAACGTGATACATATACATGGAAGTAAAAATAATTTGGAAAGTATGGTTATATCTAATGAAGATTATATAAATAGATATGGATATAATATTTCATCATATAGTGAAAATCCAAATCATAGAATATATTCTGAGTTTTTAAAAAATGTATTTAATGGGAAATATACGATTTTATTTATTGGTTATGGGCTAGAAGAAATAGAAATACTTCAATATATGTTCGAAAATACACTAGAAAATAATCCTAATAATGCAAATAGCAGGTTTATGTTATTAGGAGGTTATGCAAGTGACTATGGATATATAGATATACTATCTCAATATTATTCTGATAATTATGGGGTTACTATATTACCATATGATATCACAGAAGAAGGTTATGATAAGGAGATTGAGAGGTTTTTATCAAAATTAAATTATTGGAAGGAAAATAGAAAAGGGAGATTAAAAGTTGATTTAGAATTATTGGAGGATATATAGAATATGGAAATAAGTGAAAAGGATCAAAAGATAGTAAAAAGGGCAAAAGAGAATAAAGATTTTGAACCATATTTTTTTGAGAAAATAATAGAAAAAAAAGATATTAAGTGGTTTAACCTTTTAAAGGGAAAAGGATTCTTTGATATAAGTAATATACCAACTGCAAAAGATAATGAATATTTAGAAAAGTGGTATTTATTAGAATACATTAAAAGCATTTTGACATATGAAGAAAATAATACGCAGCCAGATGTAATTTATGAAATTAAATCTTTATTAAAAAATATATCTAACAAAACTAATAATTATAAAGTATTGCAACAAAGCTTAGAAATACTTTATCTAATACCGGTAAATCTATATGATAATCAGTATTTAGAAGAAATACTAAATAATTTACTTACTAGTAGTATAAATATAATACCGAACATATTAAATTTTATATGTAAATTAATTAATAAAGAAGAGTTTGAAAAAAGTATATGTTCTTTAAAAATAGTCATTAATTACATGTTATTTAATAATATGAGAGCTGATTATTTAATGTATGGAATGAATGAGTATATAGAAATATTGTATAAAAACTATTCAGAAGAATTAATTAAGAATTTTATTGAAGTAATAGAATCATATTTACTTGTAGAGCAATCATCAAGGAATATCGAGGATGATAGAATACAAATAAAAGCAGATGCAAAATATTATACAATAGAAATAAATGATAACGTAGTATTAAGTCATGAATTCATAAATAAAAGTAGTGATTTGGAAAAAATAAATGTAGGGATTAAATCATTTAAACAATACAATAATGATCAAGATGTAGATAAGGTTACTAAATTATTGTATGGAGATTTATTTTCTAAAGAAAGCTTAAAATCAATCTATTCTGATGAAATTTATAGCATAGATACTTTTGATTATATAGTTTATTTAATAAAAGAAATAATAGAAAAGTATTATTATAATAGCAGCAGTATACAAAAAACTGTTATTTATATGATTAATAATAAATATGATTTTATTATTAAATTAGGTTTGTATGGACTTAACTATTTAGTAAAAGAAAATAATAAATTATTTGATACTATTATAGAATCTAATAAAGATCAATTTAATTATATTATTAGATTTTATATATTTGATGAAGATATAAAATACTTATTTAATAGCTTAACATCAATTAATGAAAAGAGTATAGAATTAATTGACGATATAATTGATCAAGGTGAGTACATAAATCATAATTTTGGGATAGAATTTAATGATATTTGGAAACAAAAAAGATATGAGGCTTTATCTAAGATATCATATTTTAATGATAAACTTAAAAATATAAAGGAAAAAACTAACATGGATGTTGAGCTAAGACCTTGTATTTCAATTGGAGAAGCTTATGTAATTAAGGATGTATCAATAATTACTTGTAATGATATAAAGCAAATGTCAAATTATGAACTAGTAAAAAAAATGAAATCATTTAGGCCCATTAAAAACCATGAAGTGCATGAAGAAAACTCATATAGAGGTTTTGGCATAGAAATAAAAAAAGCTATAATTCAAGAACCTGAAAGATTTTATGAAAGTTTGGATATATTTAAAGATATTCCTAATGAGTTTATGGCTTATATAATAGACGCCTTTGATGAATTAATAACAAATAATAAGAATATTAAATGTAGAAATCTAATATTACTATTTTTTAAATACATTGAAAGACCAGAATTTTGGTCAGATGTAGATAAACATAGATACGGATATGAGGTTATTTTGAAAAGAATTTTTAGATACTTAGATAGATATTTAAATAATGATAAAATAGAATTTGATAAAGAAATCTTGAATACTATCTTATATATTTTAGAGATATGCTATACAAAAATAAACTATGAAGAATATCAAAGTGAAATTATTAATAATGATGATTACTTATTTTATATTTTAAATAATTTAGTATGTTTAAATAATATGGTTTTATTATCCTTAGCTTTAAAGATAAAAAGAATTGACCTGAATGATATGGAAAAAATATTAAATGTACAATTGTTTGATTTGTATAATAAATTATCAAGAAAATGTCCTAGAAATTTGTATCTAATTATGGGATACCATATATCTCAATTGACTTATATTAATGAAGAGTGGATTAAAACAAAAATAGTAGATGATTTTAATGATAGAGAGTATTTTATAATTGGATATTTATTAAATTCAAATGTTTATGAAGAATACTTTAAGATAATGAGGCCAGATTATGTTAAATATATAGATACTGATTATAGTGACAAAAATATAATAAATGGATTAGTAGGACATATAGTTATTTCATATTTTAATAAATTTAAATATGGAAAAGAATTAATAGACACACTGATAAATAAATCAGATGATAATATTTTACTTAGTATTATTAAGCATTGCAAAATGATAAAACAAGAAAATTTATTAGAAGTTATATCTTATGAAGAATATACTAATAATATAATGTATATTTGGGTTAATATAAATAAAATATTAGAGGAAAAAACATATAAAGATTTAAGCAAAATAATGAAAGAAATAACTGGATTTATAAGTAAATTTGACAATGTAAATAATGATATAAAGTTAATTCTTGAAAAAAATCTTCCATATATGTCAGATGATTTCTATACGTATAATTTAGTTAACTATTTAAACATTCAGAAGGAGAAAGTGGAAGATGAAAATATATATTTGTTGAATATAATTAAGTCATTTTTATGTATATCAACACCTATTTATCCGGAAAATGAAATACAGAAGTTAGTTGATTATATAAATAAATATGATAAGGAATCTATAATTGATATTTATGATTGTTATTTAAATAAAAATAAACAATATACTTTTTTAGGTATTTATATCCGAAATATTCTAGCAGAATAGAACTGATGTTAAAAATATATTAGTGATATAAAAAATATATTAATTTTTATTTAAATTACAAAGTTAATATATAGGGGATAAAGTTATATATAATTTAATATCTAAACAGAATTGTGGATTTAATTGTTGCAAATCATCTCCACCAATACATAAGCGTGGAAACGTAGAATACTTGGAATTACTAGACCTTATAGTTTGGTAGTTCCTTTTATTTTGTCTTTTAACACACAATCAGAAAGATACACTACAAGATGGTAAATAAATTGGTAAAATGTATAAAAATGCATATTGTGATTAAAAAAAGAAGCCAATATTTAAAGTTAGTGAAATAATATATCTTAAGGTTATAAGGGAGATATATGAGAACTATTTACTTTAGTGTAGAAGCTATCCAAGTTAAAAAAGATTAGATTTAAGTGTTAAAATTGTAACATTTATTTTAAAGAATATAAACGTATTTATATAAATTAGAGTAAAGATATATATCATATAAGTGGGTTATATGTTATAACAATTCAATGAGCTTGAAAGGACCTACTTAAATATTGAGATATGCATGTCAAAAGTAAAAGTTATTATAGAAGGTGTACTACTAAATAATTATATAATTAAAATTAAACTTAATTATTATCTAAATTTAATTTAAGATAACATTATTACAAATCCTTAATAATTTGAAAAATTATAGAAATGTGATTAGGAATCATATAGTATATTCTTAAATATGTGCAATTGGGAAATATATGGTAAAGATGGAGGTGAAAGTATAAGCTACCAAGTTGAGTTTACTCATAAATATAGTGTTTATTCTAAAAAATGAAGTACAAGGGCTTATATAGCATTAACAATAGCATCTCAAACAAATTAGTGAAAAGGATAATAATATGAAAGCTAAAAAATACATAAATATTTATATTTTATTAATCATGATTTTTTTAAGTGGATGTAAATCAAATAATTTACAAGGATATGTTGATGAAGGCGTTTATAAAAATGATTATTTTGGATTTACTGTATTAGAAAAACTTGCATATGAGTTTGGAAATATTAACCAAAATGAGATGAATTTAAATTCATTTACAGCGATACCTTTATTTAAACTACTTGATCAAGATAGTAAAGATACGATAGAAGCCTACTGCTTTAGCAAAAAAGAGTCAATTGAAAGCTTTGTAGAAGATTATGTTTCTAAGGAACTAAATAAAGATAATGTAAAAGAAATACCTTGTAAAGATAAAGAAGCTGGATACATTGCAAGAGAGTTTAAAGATAATGAAAAATCATATAAATTATATTTTAAAGAGAGTAAGGGACATTACATAATGTTTAAGACTACATATAAAAAAGAACGAGAAAAGGATATAAGAACACATTATGTAACTACTATTTATATTGAAAATTAGTTTGTAAGATATGTATGAAAGCCATTTATTTTAGTGTAGAAGCTATTTTAAATGGCTTTTTAATATTTTATAATACTTTAAAATCTTTGGGAAGCTTGTGTGTTAAAGTAATACTAATATGTTCAAAAGGTAAAGATTGACAAAAATCATTACAAGCATTGAGTTGGTGTTATAATATAAGAAAGGTCGCAATTGTATAGTGTTATGAAGTTAAATATTAAGGAGTTTGAAATAATAGATTTAAGGGATAAAGCCAGAACTCTTAAAATTAGACATACATGTGGTATACATTGCTTTAAAAAAAATGAGTATAGCGATAGAGTTAGAATAAAAAGGGGGAGTTATGATGAATCCAGTAATAACTATAAACTGGGAACTATTATTACAAGTTATTGTTACTATAGCTTTGTTATTATATATATTAATTAAAATAGTAAAACACATATTAAGATAGTAAATTTATAGAACAAATTTGATTTACTATTTTAATCTATTACGAACTAGAATGGTAGGAGCAGAGCTTCTACTTTTTTATGTTGTATTATGAATGTTTTTTGCGTTTCCAAAACGGATAAAATGAGTACAACAATTTTATATCTATGAAAAATCACTTATAAAAGCTTTAGGTATCCACAAAAATGTTGACACCTTACAGTTAGCATAAATACTCACAGCCGAAAATTCGGCCATGAAATTAATTGCATGGAGAAAAGAGAAATATGAGCTTTATGAAGATAGTAAACATGAAAAACTGAACTTAAAAAGCTAAGTAATGTTAAGGTTAAAACCTCACAAAACCTCACTATTATACAAGGTGTAAAGTTTTTAACACCCTAATAGACCCTAACAAAGACTATACGACTATAAAGTAATATATAATTATAACATATGAGAAAGGTTCTAAGTATTGGAAGTAATTATGAAAATAAATAAGTAAACGTATTTTCTTAACATTACGAAAATATGTTTAGCAATTGAAAATAAAAGTATGCTTGCAGAAATCGATAAGGCAAATATAAAGAAAGATAAAGAATTGCTGGAAGAGTGTATAGATTGTGTTATAAATGTGTTTTGTAAATACGGATTACAAGAAAATGATGAACCAAATGAATGCGGTTATATATTATAGGAAACAATAGATTTTTTTAATAATTTAATTTACGATATAGAAAAATAAAGATATGTTTTATTAGCTATACCCATATATAAAAACGAATCTAAATAAGGCTACAGTTGAGAAGATATATAAAGTAGTTCATAGTTAAGCGATAACTGTATATAACTTCGAGGTTGAAGGTTTCCATACATATTTTGTGTCTGATGTTAGTGTGCTTGTGGATAATGATTATTCAGGAGTAAGAAGAAAAGGCGCATTTAGAAAAGCTAAAAAAGATGAAGGTATATCTAAATCTAAAAATCCATATAAAATTGAGTCAGATTATATGAGAACAGCTGAGCATGAAGGAAGTAAAATAAGAATGGGTAAAAATAACAAACCTATAAAAACAAGAGAATACTATTTTATTAATGATAAAAGTAAAAAATGTACTGGTAAGATTGAGGGAACTCAATTACATTATTCTTATAACGAATGATAGAGAGGTGATAACATGTGGTATGAACTATTAGATAATAATGTATTTATTACTAAATTATACGATCAAGTTCCTGATCTAATTGATATTAGGATAGATCAGATAAATGTTTTAGATGAATGTGATAAAGTTAGTATTTTTTTTGATTTGACCCAATATGCAGATAATCCTCCTCAAAAGTGGATTCAATCAAAATATAATACTGTGGTAGTAAATATAGATTTATTTGGAATACACGAAATAAATATGTCTTATAAACCTACAAATGTAGATAAATCAAACATTAGCATATTTATGGATGAGAATAGTTACATAAATGTTAAAATTACAGGGCAATTTAATGCAACAATTAGAGCAGTAGCTGGAATGATTCAGACGATATGTGGATATTAAATTAAAATATTAAATATGGAAGATTCGTTATATATACGTTGGATAAATATTAGCACACAATTACAATTAAGTTTGATAAAAAATAAAAATCACTAAAAAATATATGTTAGAGTGTCCTATCATCTCAACCGTTCAAATCCATGAAAACACATTGATAATTTCAATGTGAAAAAAATAATATACGCATTGAGTATGGCATACCAAAATGTATTAATCTTTGTACGCTGCTTATTTAAATAACTAAAAAAGAGCTACCACTAACAGATTTTTAATCTGTTGAAGTGGCAGCCATTTTTTAGTTATTACTTTGTATAATTATCGAAATAACCTTGGATGAATATAATAGGAGTTCCCTTATCTCCACTTCCTGAAGTTAAGTCAGATAATGATCCTATAAGGTCAGTAAGTCTTCTTGGAGTAGTACCTTGTGATTCCATAGTTCCAACTAAATCTGATTCCTTATTTTTAATATATTCTGATATTGCCTTCTTAAGTTCTTCACCCTTTAAATCAGCGAAGTTATTATCAGCAAGATACTTTAATTTTATTTCATTTGGAGTACCATTTAAGCCAGATGTATAAGCTGGTGAAACGACTGGGTCAGCAAGTTCCCAAATCTTACCCACTGGATCCTTGAAAGCTCCATCTCCATAAATCATTACTTCAACATCTTTTCCTGTTTTCTCTTTAAGAATAGCTTGTATATTATCAACGATAGGTTGACAGTTACGAGGGAAAAGCTTAACAGTTTCTTCTGTTGATTTGTTTGAACCTAGTAATCCATAAGCTTCATTACATCCACTTCCATCAATAGATTCACATAATATATCATCAAGGCTATAGATCTTTTCTACACCATTTGATTTTAAAATTTTCTTAGTTCTAAATCTTGTATGAATATCACAAGTAAGAACGCTCTTTGTATAATTTAAGATAGTTTTAGGATTGTTTGAGAATATTACTTCACACTCAACACCATATTCTTGGATTAAAGATTTATAGTAATCAATGTAATCAACACCTGTGAAAGTATGTTTATTATACCCAAACAGATTACGGAATTCTTGCTCTGTTAAAACATCTGTCCAAGGATTAACTCCCTTATCATCTAACATATCTAAGTCAACTAGATGATTTCCAACTTCATCAGATGGGTAGCTTAACATTAATACTATTTTTTTAGCTTCCTTTGCTATACCACGAAGGCAGATTGCGAAACGGTTACGACTTAAGATAGGGAATATTACACCAATAGTATCGTCACCAAATTTAGATTTAACATCTTTAGCGATATTATCTATAGAAGCATAATTTCCTTGAGCACGTGCAACTACTGATTCAGTTACAGTAACTATGTCCTTATCATTTATAGTAAAGCCTTCCACTTCTGAAGCTTTAAGTACACTTTCCACAACTATATCTTCGATTTTATCGCCTTCTTTAATGATTGGGCAACGAAGTCCCCTAACAACTGTACCAATAACTCTTTCCAAAATAATCTCTCCCAACAATTTAAATTTAATTTCAAATACTTCGTACCATTGTAATATACACCAATAAATGATATAAGTAAAATAAATAGAATGAATACATGATATAAGGGGTGCTTATATGGTTACTAAATTAGATTTATATAAGGTGTTTTGTCAGGTAGGAAAAAGTAAAAGCTTTTCAAAGGCATCAAAGGAGCTTTACATGACACAGCCAGCAGTGAGCCAAGCTATAATGCAATTAGAAGGAGAACTAGATATTAGACTTTTTAATAGAACACCTAGGGGGGTATCCTTAACTAATGAGGGGAGCCTTTTATTTGAATATGTAAATTCAGCAATTAATTTAATCAATGCTGGAGAAGAAAAAATATTAGAATTTAAAGATTTAACTGTGGGAGAGTTAAAGATTGGGGTAGGAGATACTATATCTAAGTATTTTCTAATTCCATATTTAGAGTTTTTTCATAATAGGTATCCTAATATTAAGTTTAAGATTATAAATGGCACTACCTTAGAACTTTGCGCATTAATTAAGTCAGGAGAAATCAATATTGCAATTTGTAATTTTCCAATTGATGATCACTCATTAGAATTAAGACCTTGTGGAGAGGTTAGAGATATTTTTGTTTGTGGAGAAAAGTATAAGGATTTATCAACGGAGAAAATCTCATTAGAAGAAATGGTAAAATATCCTTTAATATTTCTAGAACCTAATTCAAATTCAAGAAAGTATGTAGAAAAGTTCATGATGTCCAAAGGGATAAAGATTTCTCCAGAGTTTGAACTTGGATCTTTTGATTTATTGTTGGAGTTTGCGAAGATAAATTTAGGGATTGCTTGTGTAGTAAAGGAGTTTTCAAGGGATTATTTAGAAAAGGGATTATTGTACGAGGTTAATATTTTAGAAGAAATACCAAGTAGAAGTATTGGTGTTTGTTATTTAAAGGGAGTTCCACTTTCATTAGCTTCTGCAAAATTTGTTGAGATATTATTATCCTCTAACTTTTCATTGAATGATAGTATATAGCACAGGCACTGATTTAAAGTGTTATTGAAATTGATTTTACTACTTTACAATAAATCATCATACTATTTTATAGGAGTGTGAGTATATGAGAAATGATTGTAAAAAAGTAGAACTTAGGGGAGTATGGATAACAACTGCATATGATATTGATTGGCCTAAAACGCAAAATAATCCTAAAGCACAAATGAAAGAATTTATAGATATATTAGAAAATTTAAAATCATTAAATTTCAATGCTGTATTTGTTCAAATAAGACCAGTATCAGATGCATTATACAAATCAGGTATAAATCCATGGTCAGAATATCTTACAGGAAAGCAAGGTGTTAATCCAGGATATGATCCGTTAAAATTTATGATTGAAGAAACTCACAAAAGAAATATGGAGTTTCATGCTTGGCTAAATCCATATAGAGTAACTACACAAGGGACTGATTTAAATAAATTAGCAAACAATAATGTAGCAAAATTAAGACCAGATTGGGTGCTACCTTTTGAAAATGCATTATTTTATAACCCAGAAAATTCAGAAGTTGTAAACTATATTGCTGTTACAGTTTATGAAATAATAAAAAACTACTGTGTAGACGGAATTCATTTTGATGATTATTTTTATCCGTACAATTATCCTCTACCAGAAGGCGAAGATAGAGAAGGAGAAATTGCAAATAACAGACGTGAGGCCGTAACCCAAATGATTAGATTAGTATATAACGTCATAAAATCAATAAGACCATCTGTTCAATTTGGTATAAGTCCATTTGGTGTGTGGAAAAATAAAAGTAGCGATATTAAGGGATCTGAGAGCAAAAACTTAGAAAGCTATTATGATGCATATATGGATACTGTAACTTGGGTAGAAGAAGGTATTATAGACTATATAGCTCCTCAAATTTATTGGACTATAGACAACAAAAATAGCCCTTATGAAACTTTAGTAAAATGGTGGTCAGATTTAGTAGAGGGTACAGATGTTACTTTATATATAGGTCAAAATATAAATAATGTAGAAATAGCAAAAGAAATAGCTCAAGAGATAACTATAAATAGAACTTACTGTGAGGTTGAAGGAAGTATATTTTTTAGTATGAGAAATATAGAAGAAAACACAGGAAATGTAGTAGAACAATTTAAACAAGTATATAGTTGTAAGGCTATTACACCTGTACAATGGGATAACATGTATAGGTAATTAAAAGAAACCTAATAAAATATGAACTTAGATTAAATATACTAAATTGAATTTTTATAAAAGCTATTGGAATTATCATTTCTATAGCTTTTTTTATTGTATAAAATAAGTAACATAATTAGAAATGCAGAATATATTGTATTATGGAAGGAGGTGCTTTAATATGTCGAATAATTGTGATTTTAATTATGAAGAACCACAATATAGATCATTAATATTTAATGCTGGAAACATGAATGATGCTGACACCACTGGACCTGACACTGAACAACTTGGAGGTTCTGGACTTTTTATATTAGGATGGCTTATGCCGGAGGGTGATAATGATGAGTATTCATTAACTTTTAGTGTGCCAAAAGATGCTGTAAGAAGATGCCAAGATGCTAAAGTATTTGTTCATTTAATAAGCGATAATACAAATACACCAGGAGATAGATTTTCAATTAGATTTTCATCGTTATTTACGGGAGCTAATGGAGTAATAGATATAGATGATTTGAATACTGTTAATAGAAATAATATTCCAGTTAAAAATTCACCAGGCAATCAGCAATACAATCATTATGTTTTAGAGTTTAAATTACAAGATATTATCAGAGCAGAAGATTTTGCATTATTGAGTATTGCTCGTATTCCAGCTAATAATGACTTCCAAGGTCCTGTAGCTATAACTAGTGTAGAATTTAGGTATTTAAGTTGTTAATTATACAAAGTATTACTAGATTTAAATGATTCAATTAAAAAATAATTTAATATAAATATTGAATGGTGGAGATGATTATTGTGAATAATATCTACCATTCAAATTCCCAAAATCCACATTGATGTAATGGTCAATGTGGTATTTATTTTATAATAAGGCATTATTTAAAAATAAATACTGGTTACAAATAACACTATGATTAGTTTGTATATTTGTATCTTCTGAATTACAATGATTATATTTACTACGAGATCTATTATATTTAGTTCTTTTATACATAGGATATAAAAATAAAAAGACAACTCATATATTTCTATAAATAAGAATAATCTACTAATAAAGTATTTTTATATGGAGGTATGTGCATGGGGTATTATGTTAAAGTAGAACCGAATGTGAAAGTTTACGTAGAGGATCTTAACCCAGATGGAAATAAAACAATAGTGTTTCTACACGGGTGGCCTGGAAATCATAATTTGTTTGAATATCAGTTTAATCAGCTCCCAAAACTAGGTTACAGATGTATCGGTATAGACCAGAGAGGATTTGGTAAGTCAGATAAGCCTTATGGAGGTTACGATTATGATAGATTGTCAGACGATGTTAGATGTGTGGTTAATGGCTTAAAATTACATGATTTCATACTTGCAGGACATTCAACTGGAGGAGCTATAGCTATTCGATACATGTCTCGCCATAAAGGATACGGAGTATCGAAACTTGCTCTTTTTGCAGCAGCAGCTCCTAGTCTTATCAAACGTCCCAATTTCCAATATGGTTTAGAAGAAGAAGACGTGATTAAAATTATTGAGGGAACATACACGGATCGTCCTAAAATGCTAAGTGATTTCGGCGATACTTTTTTCTTTCAGCATATAACGGAGCCATTCTCTGATTGGTTTTTACAATTAGGTTTACAAGCAGCAGGTTGGTCAACTGCAGCAATTGCAAATACTTGGATAAATGAAGTGCTATTTTCTGATTTAGAAGAAATAAATGTTCCAACTTTAATTATTCATGGAATTCATGACAAAGTTGTTCCATTTTCACTAGGTAAAGTGCAAAATCAAAGTATTAGAAATTCTATACTTCTGCCATTTGAATTCAGCGGACACGCATCATTCTATGATCAGCGAGATAGATTTAATGAAGAATTGGTGAAATTTATTGAACAATAAAGTTTTATATAGGAGAAAAGAATTGAGGTTAAAGCACACAAAGATAAAATTAAAGATAAATTTTGGATATGATTGTAGCAAATTATCTACACCATTCAAAACCACGAAAAGAAGATGAAGAACTACTAAGTTTATGGCTTAGTAGTTTTTTATATTTAAATATATAGTAAACAAGTATGTGTATAAATAATGAATTAAATATTTTATAGAAGTAAAAAATAATACCAGGATATAAAAGAGTTACTACATTATATTTACTAACTAGATTGATAAAATTCAAAATAAAAGTTAAACTAAAGTATACTTACATTAAAAATAAAAACGAGGTGTAAAAATGACTAAAGAAGAAAGAATTGCTAATATAGTAGCAGACTTAGAAGGATGGGAAATCAAATCAGATGAGAATGAGTCATACCTAGAAGTAGAGTGTGGAGAATTTTTATTGGAAATGGACTTATGTGATATACCAAGTCTTGAAACTTTAACAAAGGAAGAGCTGGCAACAATAATATTTGATAAATATTTAGAACAATAAATAAATTTATATCAGAATGTAAACAAGCCTATAATAATTAACTTTAAAAATAGGATTTGTATATAATAATATTACGGTGGATATTTTAACAATAAAAACTATGTCTTCCTATGATAACTGTAAGTTAGAATAGTGTAAAATAAAATAGTAGAAATGATTGCCGCAAATACATAAACAAAAAAGCATTATCATAATATATTTGGTGATGCTTTTTTATTTTTTACAGACAAAACTTCCCACAAAAAGTCGGGAATAGTGAGTTTCAATGAGATAGAATAAAATCAAAGAAGAGGTGATAGAAATGGAATGGATAGAAAGCATTAGTAAAGCAATTGAATACATTGAAACGCATATTACTGATAATTTGACGACTAGTGATATTGCAAAAGAAGTTTGCATATCGTCGTTTTATTTTCAAAAAGGATTTTCAATGCTCTGTGGATTTACAGTTGCAGAATATATTAGACAGCGTAGGCTTACACTTGCCGGCAGTGAGCTTGTATCTACAGACAATAAGATTATAGATATAGCAATAAAATATGGATATGATTCACCAGATAGCTTTACAAAAGCATTCACTCGTTTTCATGGGTCAACACCAACAGCTGTTCGAAGGGATGGTGCAATGATGAAGTCATTTGCTTCTTTAAAAATTAATATTTCATTGAAGGGTGGTTATACTATGGATTACAAAATTATTGAAAAAGAGGCGTTCACTGTATTGGTATCAGGAAACAGATTTAAATATGACTCATGCCAAGAAGAGATTCCAAAGTTTTGGCAGGATCATTATGAGTCTGGAAAAGGCAATGTAGTATGTGGAATGTATGGAATAAATATTGATGAGACTTTAGGAAATAGTGATGAGTTTGAATATTTAATTGCAGATGATTATAAAACAGAAAGTGATATACCTGAAGGATTTGTAACAAGAGTTATTCCAAAGCATACATGGGCAGTATTTTCATGTAAAGGAGCTATGCCAAAGGCGATGCTAGATGTGAATCAGAAGATTTTTTCTGAATGGCTTCCTAACTGCAAAGACTATGAAATTGCTGAAGGATATAATATAGAAAAGTATACAGATATTAATGATTATCCTAAAGGAAATCAGGATGAAAACTATTATAGTGAATTGTGGATTCCTGTGAAGAAGAAATAGTATAGATAGCAATTTTAAAGCGAGATAAGTATTTTACTAGATATTTAAAATAATAATGAATTGAAGGTTAAGTTTAGATAACGAAGACCTTCTTTTTTATTATAAAAAGCTTATAATACAACAGCAGATATTAAGATAAAATTGTCTATTAATGGGGAAAAATAAGCATGCTCTAGAGAGTAAAATCCTGAAAGTTTATCGTACAGATTATGTAAAAGTAGAAAGGAAATTAACCTACACAAACAAGAACTATTACTCCATATTTACATATTATATATAGAACAATATTTATATCACAAAAAGGAGAATCAACAATGGACAGAAATTACTGGAAAGAATATTGGGATAATTACTACAACTTTATGGCTGTATATCTTAGAGAGGTACAAGAAGCATATCCAAATTCAGATATTAAAAGTGAATACACAGAAGTTGCTAACTTGTTTGAGCCTGCGATGCCTTTAGAAGAATATGAAAATTATGAGCCATATGACAATGAAGGTGGTGAAAACAATCCAGAAGCAGATGACGATCCACCGTTTTTATTACCTGGTGGTGGGCCATCTGCTGCGCCATCTGCTGCACCTTCTGCATTTCCCGGTGGAGGACAAAATCCTCAACCTTTCATATCACCTGGTGGTGGACAATTCACTATAAATAACTGCAGAAGAATGGCAATAGTTAGAATAGAAATGAGAAGAGGTTTTAGTCCTTCTAACTTCTTTATGATAGTAGACAGAGCTGACAACAGAAGTATTCAAGGATTTAGAATAGCTTGTGAAGGTAGCAGAATTAGATTTGTGCCAATGGCTGTAGAATATAGAAATATCAATCGTATTGAATGTGCATTCTAAAATTAAACAATTTATACTGAAGAAAAAGATTTTATTTTAAATGCATTGTTAAGACATATGGGGGAGACAACTGAAGATATATAGAAAAATAAAAGGGAGACTATATATGATAAATATAGTTTCCCTTATCGCATTCATGGTAGTTTTTATTTCAGAATAGTACATTAATGTGCATCTAGGTTTTCTCTATAAGAGTTCATTACATCCTTAAACAATTGAGCAACAGAAGGTGGTGTCCAAGTGATTGCATTTGCACCAGCATCTATAGTTCTTTTTATACTTTCCTCAGTAGGCCCACCTGTAGCTATTATAGGAAAATCAGGGTAAGCCTGTCTGATTTTTGAAACTATTCTAGGCGTATCAACAGAAGCTGAAACGTTGAAAATAGTAGCACCAGCATCTATTCTTGCTTGAATATCCGTATCATCGTTTACAATAGTGACAACAACAGGTATGTCTAGTGAGTCAGATAAAGTCTTGACTACATCGTTTGTTGTTGGAGCATTAACAACTACTCCAATAGCACCTTGTAATTCAGCATTGGTTCCTAAAACCACTGAACGAATTCCCTTTGTAAGACCTCCACCAACTCCTGCAAAAACTGGAATATCAGAAGCCATAATAATGGATTGTGTAATTATTGGTTGAGGTGTAAATGGATATACAGCAATTACTGCATCTGCATTCACGTTTCTTATAATGGCCAAGTCAGTTGAAAAAACAAGGGATTTAATTCGTCTTCCGAAAATATTTATACCGCTGCATTCTCTAATGACTTCAGGAACACGCAAGAATGATTTTCTAAGTGTACCGTCTATTGATTTTGGTCTTTGCTTCATAGATAAAAGCCTCCTTAAAAATTTTGTATTTATAATATTTGTGCATTTGATTTTAAAGTTTATTTAAAACATTTTTATATTTAATTATAAATCAGAAGCCTTAAATTTCCTATATTTTTATTGTTAAATATTATAAAATTTCAAAATGTGGGTAAAAGTAATTGTAATTAGCTACCATAATTTAGATTATTGAAATCATTACAAATAGAGAATATGGTTGAAATTAAAGTAAAACTTATTTATGAAGCATAGAGTTACTAAAATCCTATGAAAACAAGTTCCAAGCATACTAATTTTTTATTTTGATAGAAAGATTTTTTTCTAGTTTTAAAAAAGTATCTAAATGGAAAAAAATAGATTACATTAATTGACAAAATGTGATATATATATTAAAATTTTATTAAAATTTTAATATGGCAAACTTAAGGAAACTTAGGGACGCAAAGCTATAGGGGCTAAGGTTTATAACTATGTCAGCCAGTTGCCAAAGAGTACATTACACTTTTTGTTTTAATGTTATTTATTAGTATTAGTGCTTATATTTATATGAAAATACTAATTTAGAAAGTTACTCTTTTTGAGTAACTTTTTTTATTTTATAAATAATTTTTATTTTTCAACATATAAAATAGGCAAGTTTAATGTACCTCTTGGGGGGATTAATCAGGAGGATAAAAATGCATAAAAAAAAGATAGTAGCAGTCACGGTGGTGGTAATGATTTCAAACTTTTTATCAAATACTACAAGTGTTTTAGCACAAGAATTACAAAATAAAAGTGTAGTTCAAAGCACATCAACAAAAGTTAATCAAGAAATCCAATCGACTAAGGCTCAAGTAAGTAGATTTAATTTACTTAATAGTAGTTATTTAAAAGAGTATAATGAATCTTTTAAATTAGACAATTCAAAGATAATTTCAATAACTAATAATGGGGGAAAGTATGGCTCATCAGTAATTTCTAATGCTATAGATGATAATATGAGTACTCATTGGGAGACTGGCAAAGTTAATAGTTCAGATTTTGAAAATGAGGTAGTATTCACATTAGATCAGGTTACAAGTTTAAATAGGATAGTATATGGAGCAAGACAAGATGGGGCCAAGGGAAAAGGTTTTGCTGAGGAATTTGAAATATATGCTTCACTTACAGATGATGGTGATGATTTTAATTTAGTAAGTTATGGGGAGTATAAAGAATCTACTAGAGACATTGTTGAAATAAAATTTGCCCCAACTAAGTTTAAAAGGATAAAATTTAAATTTAAAAAGGCAAACCAAAATTGGGCTTCAGCTTCAGAATTTATGTTTTATAAGGAAGATGAAATAAGTGATAAAATGAATAGATTATTTACAGATAGTACTATGAATGCTGTAAGTGAAGAGTTTAATACTGTGGAAAAGATAGAAGCTTTAGAAAATAAGGTAAGAAATCACGTTCTTTATAATGAATTTAAAGAAGATCTAAGTAATGCAAAAATATTAATTCAAAAGGAGTCTAATATAAAAAGCCATAAGGCTCAAATTCAAAAATTTCAAAAGGACAATGGAAAATATGAGGAGAATTATAATAATACATTCAAAATAGATAACTCAGAAATAGAAAAAATAAGTAGTAATGATGGTTCTACTGCCGAAGCTTTAATGAAAGCTATTGATGATAATATTAAAACATACTGGTCATCTAGAAAAGTAAATACTGATGATTTCAAAAATGAAATAATTGTGCAGTTAAAAGAGACTACAGTTTTAGATAGATTAATATATGGGGGTACCCCAGGCTGGCAAAAAGGATATGCAGAAGAATTTGAAATATATGCTTCAAAGACTACCAAAGGAGATACATTCAAGCTTGTAGCTACAGGGGAGCAATCACCAAGTCATGATATAAAAGAAATAACTTTCAAGCCAACTGAATTTAAAAGAATAAAGTTTGTATTTAAGAGAGGTAACTTGAATCAATCAGCATTATCTGTATTTTGGTTATATAAAGAAGATAAATTATCTAAAACTATAAATAATATATTTACAGATGGAACGATGGTTAAGTTAAAAGATGAATACAATAATATGGACATAATAAATAACTTAGGAAAAGAAGTTAATAATCATCCTCTAAAGGATCAATTAATGCTTGCTATAGATTTAGCTAAAGAAATCTTACAAGGTGATAAAGACTATTTAGATAGAATTTTTACAGTAAAGCAAAATGGTGATACACATTCAAAGGGAAAAGACACTTTACTTATGTCAAGTTTTGGGAATGATTTTCAATCAACTGGTATAGTAGCAAAACCAGAAGAAGTATTTAATATATTTGTTGAAGGGGAAGATAATAAACCATTACCAATAATAGTATTTTCACAACAAGAAGGTCACTATGGAAATTGGAAAAGAGAATATCAATTAAAAAAAGGTATGAATACCATAGTAGTGCCTGAAATTTATAGTGACGGATGGGAAAGGAAGAGTGCTAAAGGTGGTGCAGTATATTTAGTAAATAAGTATACTGAAGATCAACAAGGTAAGGCACCAGTAGTTCGTATAGATGGAGGAGAAAAATTCCCATTGTTTAATACAGGAGATAATCAAGAAGAATTCTTGAATGAGTTAAAAGAATATAAGAAGAAGCTAGATAAAAATCCAGATACAATGGTAGATATATTTGAGTTTAATACAAAAAGATTAATGCTTACAGGAACAACAAAAGCAGCATATAAGGTATATGTAAATGAAGGTGTTAATATTGAAAAAAGTATTGATATTTGGAATAAGAAAATAGAAGAAGCTATCGCATTTGCAGGGTTAAAAGATGATGAAAGTGATCCAACAAATGACGCTACAAATATTAGAGCTGCAATAAGATTAATGCAACCATATGGAGGAGCATATGCAGCATCTGACCATGTAGGTGTTCAAAGGCATATACAAGAAATAATTCTAAGAATTGATAAAAATAGTATTAATAGTATTATATGGGGAACAATGCATGAAATTGGACATCAAATGGATATAGACCCTAGAGCATGGGGTGAAATAACCAATAACATGTGGGCAAACTATGCATCAATAAAGAATGGAAAGTCGGATGGAGTTCCTTATAATAGCATATATAGTATGCTAGGCCCTGAAGAGTCTTTAAAAGGATTTGATGACTTTGATTATGGTCAAAAATTAGCAATGTTTTGGCAATTACAGTTAAAGAAAGATACTTATTGGACAGAGCTAGAATCTATGTATAGAAAAAGAAGACCTGCTCCAGAAGACTATCAAGAGAAGAAGGATATACTTGCAACTTATTCTTCAGAGATTATAGGTGTAAACCTAAGCCATTACTTTGAAAAGTATGGATTTACTTTATCTGAAAAGTGTAAAAATGATTTAAAGAGATTACCTAACTCAAATGAAAAAATATGGTATTTAAATACTAAAGCAATGAGCTATACAGGTAATGGATTTGTTAACAAAGACACAGGATTAGAAGTTTCGTTGTCTAAATTAGACTCTGGTATAAAGCTAAGTATGAATATTAAGGAAGAAATGAAAGAGGACTTACTTGGTTATGAAATACTTAAAAATGGAAGAGTAATAGGGTTCACTTCAGGTAATAGTTATATAGATACTAATGTAAGTAATGATGAAAATATTCAGTATGAGATAATTCCTTATTCTATTAATTTAAAAACTGGAAATAAACTTGAAATAAATTCATTTAAACCAAGCATAAGTATACAACAAAATTCATTGATTCTAGGACTTAGACAAGATTTTAATCCAATGGATTATGTTAAAGTACTTAATCATAGAGGAGAGAATATAACATCAAAAGTTAAAGTTGAAAATAATGTAAATACTAGCAAGCAAGGTATATATGAAGTTAAATATATAATAAATGATGAAGGAATAACTACAGAAAAAGTATTAAAAGTTGAGGTAGTAAGTGAATATGACTATTTATCAGATAGTGAATGGAAATCTGTAACGACTCAATGGGGTAATCCAAGAAGAAATACTAACATAAAAGGTAGAGTAAATGGAGATATAAAAACGTTTGAAAAAGGTTTTGGAATACATGCAAATGGTAAAATAACATATGATTTATCAGGGAAAGATTATGATAACTTTGAAGCTTTACTTGGAGTTGATATGTCAGTACAATCAAACAATAATTCTAGTATAACATTCAAGGTAGTAGGAGATGACAAAACTTTAGCAACTACAAATGTTATTAAATATGTGGATAATATGACTTATATAAATGTTCCAGTTAAAGGAGTAAATAAATTAGTAATAGAAGTTAATGATGGAGGAAATGGGAATACATTAGATCATGGTGTTGTAGCCAATCCTAAACTGACAACAAATAATGCTAAGCCTAAAATTAATGTAGATAATAAAGCTTTAAAAATTGGCGACAACTTTAATATAATGGAAAATGTAACTGCAACAGACGTTGAAGATGGAGATATAACATCTAGAATTAAAATTAAATCAAATAATTTTGAAAAAAATAAAGTAGGAAGATTTGAAGTTGTATATCAAGTAACTGATTCAGGAGACAATGTAACGACTAAAAAAGTATTTGTTACCGTATCACAAGATTATACAGTTAAGAAATCTAAGTTTAGTAATTTTGAAAACCTACAACAATATAATGAAAAATTTAAGTTACCCATACAATCTGTAAGTAATAATGCAGGGAATTATGGAAGTAGCGTAATAAGAAATGTTATAGATGGAAATATAAACACTCACTGGGAAACAAATAAACCAAATAGTGGATCATTTAAAAATGAAGTGATATTTAATTTAGGTGAAATTAAAGAAATAAGTAAAATGGCATATGCTTCAAGACGTGATGCAGGCGGTAAAGGATTTGCACATATGTTTGAAATATATGCATCAGATGAAGCAGAAGGTGATGACTTCTATTTAGTAGGAGAAGGAACTTATAGAGATAGAACTACTGATGTTGTAGAGTTTAACCTAGATAAGGTTAGTGCAAGAAGAATTAAGTTTAAGTTTGTAGAAGCTAATCAAGGATGGGCAAGTTTAGGTGAAGTAGCCTTTTATAAAGAAGATAAATTAGCTAATAAAATAGAAAAAGATTTATTTACAGATAATAGCAAGACTAAAGTATCTGAAAAATATAATACCTTAGAGAAAGTAGAGGCGTTAAGAGAAGAAGTAAAAAATCATCTAGCATATGAATTATTTAAAGCTGACTTAAATAAAGCGGAAGAAATAATAAGGGCAAAATTTCCTACTTTAAATGTTGAAGAAACTTCTTTTGTTAAACTAAATAGTGACTTTGATTTAATGAGTAGTGTAGTTGCAAATGACAAAGAAGATGGTAATATAACTTCAAGTGTTAAGGTAAATACTGATGGATTCACTACAAATAAAGCAGGAGAATACACTTTAACTTATAATGTAAGTGATAGTGATTCAAATATAATAACAAAAAAAAGAAAAGTAATAGTTTATAGCCAAGTTAGATATTTATCTGATATAGATTGGAAATCAGCAGTTTCTGGTTGGAAAAGTGTGGTTAAAGATACAGCAGTAGCTTCAAGTAATAAAATAAAACTTAATGTAAAGGGTACTGTTAAAGAATTTGATAAAGGTATAGGCGCTGCTACAAATGCAGAAATAATCTATAATTTGGATGGAAATTATAGTTATTTTACAACTTACTTAGGTACAGATAAAAATTATAACGATAATAGAACTAGTATAATATTTAAAATATTTGCAGATGGAAAAGAAGTCTATACTTCAGATATAATAAGAAAAGATTCTAAAGCAGGGTTTGTAAATTTAAACGTAACTGGGGTGAAAGAACTTAAGTTAGTAGCAAATGATGCAGGTGATGGAGGTCTTGGAGACTTTACATCTTGGGCAGATACTAAGGTTTACTCTACAAAGTCAAATTCCCAATTAACTATGCATAAACCAGTACCTGATGAAGCTGAAGAATCAATAAATTTAAATGAAATAGTAAATATAAAAGATAAACATATTAAATCAAGTATAAAGAAAGAGCTTAATTTAACTAGTGATACTATAACAGTTGGGGATATGCAAAACCTTACTATGTTAACTGTTCAAAGGGCTAAAAGTCTAGAAGGGTTACAGTATGCCAAAAATTTAAAATCATTAAATATAGAATATAATGAAATAAATGATTTATCACCACTTAAAAATCTTAAAAAATTAACAGATTTAAATTCAAATCCTCAGATAATATCAGCAGGAAATATTGTTGAAAAGAAAAAGGAATAATATCATTTGATACTACATATTTTGATGAATATGTATATAGTGTATATATAGAATATGAAGATACAGATGACAACTATATAACACAAGCTATATTTATGTTTAATCCAAAATAGAGTTAAATAAGTATTCGAGAATTATTATCTTACGGAACATATTATCATAAGGATTATTAGGGATAACAATAAGTAAAATAAAAAGTGCCTTAAAGTAGTAAATAAATTACTTAAGGCACTTTTTTAGTGAAAGAACAAATCAGAATTATATATGTACTTCCTATTATTTAATAGAAAGTGATAAAATTGTATATATTAAGTGATGAGGAGAAATTTATATGATAAGAAATATAGAAAGTAAAGATATAGATAAAATAATGGCGATATGGTTAAAAAGTACTATTAAAGCCCATGATTTTATAGACGAAGGATACTGGAATAACAACTATAATACTGTAAAAAATGTATATATACCAATGTCAGACACGTTTGTGTATGAAGATAAAGAAAACATAAAAGGTTTTATAAGTATAATAAATAGTGAATTTATAGGCGCATTATTTGTTGGTATAGACTGTCAAGGAAATGGAGTAGGAAAAAAATTAATAGATTATGCAATGAATAAGTATAAAAAACTAAATTTAGCAGTATATAAGGATAACAAAAAGTCAGTAAATTTTTATATGAATAGAGGATTTAAGATAGTAAAAGAACAAAAAAATGAAGATTCAGGATGTACAGAATATATAATGGAAATGCATTATGATTAAAACTTATAACTCATAAAATTAGCAAGAGTGACTTTTATTGTATAAAAAACCACCTGATATACAGGTGGTTTACATAAAAACATTAATTATAACAACAATGAGATTCACAGCAAGATTTATTTATTCTTTCTTCCCACCAACCAAAAGCAACAATAGCGCTATCCAATTCTATTGGTAAAAATCCACCAAGATAAACAAGAATACATGAATTTGGAGGTATAATTATTTGCCCCCCATCTATTACTGTTGTTGAAAATGCAGGAGCTATTCTAGAAAATATTGATACACCCTTAGACGGAGAATTAGTAACTATATCATTAAATTTTATTTCTCCATTTGGCTTAGGAGGTGGAGCAATAGTAACATTTGTACAGCTAACATAAGGACTAGGCTCGCTTTTTGGAGGAGTAGACCTAAGATAAATTTCTGCGGAAAGGTTTTTATCAGCAATATTTGTTACAGTTATAGCATTTAGATAAATATTTACATTTGATCTTCTTGGATTTACTAATGCTACTATAGCCTGGGAATCTGGCCCTGTTAATATTGGAGTTTGTCCTATAAAATAATGCCCTTTTTGAGATTGAGATAAAGGATATTCAATTGATATTTCTGTATTTAAATTTCCATCCTTTGATAACATAATAATCACCTAACTTATAAGTTTTGGAAATAAATATTCCCTATTATATAATATTCATAAAAATGAAAAAGGTTATAAAAATATACATTAAGCGACTATAAACAGCAAATTTTATGAACTAATTACTATTTAATTTTTTCTCCAAACCTTTAATTCTAACTAAAATCCTATTTTGAGTATGGTTTTTCATATAAAACATATATACAATAAAAATTACAGGTAAAAGAACAATTGGAAGAATAATAAAACCATCCCAAAGAGTCATTATTATAAATCCAATAGTAAAAATAAGACCTAAAACAGTTCCAAAATTGATAAATAAACTATTTCTAAAACTTCCTGAAATAGAAGACGTAGACTCGTCCCCGAAGATTTCTCCTTCAAAAGAATATTCATCTAAAACTGTCTTATGATAAGCGTAAGTTCCAGGTGTATTGTTGGTATACAACATAAACTTAACTTTATTATTAATTCTTCTACATAACAAATTCGTATTAATAGATTTATCTGCATTTACAACTTTTAACTTATCTAGTTCACAGATTAGAGTATTTTTAGAACAATTAAAATTGAATATATGGTTATTTTTAGACATAAGTTATCCCCCCTAATATTAAACATTTTATAAAAACTATATAGTTTCAATTTGTACAGATATTTTGAGCATATAGTTTTCATATCCTTTTACAGAAAGCTCATCAAGTAAAATATCCTCATAAATAAATCCTATCAATTTGATACTATTCTCATCTGCGTAAGAAATCAACATTCTATAAGTATCTTCTAGGGAGTAGAATCCATTTCTAGAAAAAATATTAAGATACTTGCCTTTTGGAACTATGTGCAAAGGCATTTTTGAGTTGATTTTTTCAACTTTTGTATAAAAATAGTCATAATCATAAAATTGATGAGATTTAATCTTCTCAATAGTATGAATACCACCAATGTCATAGGGACTATAAATTTTATTTTTATCACAATAATCAATGTGAGATTTGATATCTGTTGCAGTGATACGATCACTAATATCCTTTGATGCTTTTGTCAAAACCAGGTATTCTTCATAATCATGCTCTTCAATAGTAATATCATTCCTTATAGATATTGCTTCTTTTGTTTGCTTTGATTTTTGAAGCATAAATTTTTTTGTTAATTTTAGTTTGGCTATTTTTTCATCAATAATTTTGGTTTGTTTATTTAATAATTGGATTAAGCCCCGAGGACTTCTATTATCAAGATAAGATTTTATTTCTTTAAGAGACATGCCAAGTTCTCTCAGAGTCTTAATCACATAAAATATCTCCATCTGAGCAATAGTATAATATCTATATTCATTTTCATCTTTAATTTCAGGACTGAAAATACCAATTTTATCATAATAAAATAACGTATCCTTGGAAGTACCAACGAGATTTGCAAACTCACCAGTAGTAAAATACGAGTTTTTATCCATTTTAAAAACCTCCTTGACTATGGAGTTACTCCATACTATATAATCATATTATAAAATCGTCATTAAGGAAAAACAAGGAGGGAATTAAGATGGAATGCAATAATTATTTTGAAAAATCAGAACCTATTAATATATTTTTCAAATGTGCTATACCAGCAATGTTTAGTATGATGTTTATGTCTTTATATACAATGATTGATGGATTTTTTGTGGGAAAATTTCTAGGAGAAGATTCACTTGTTGCTATTAACTTATTTATGCCAATTATTATGATAAGCTTTGCATTAGCAGATATGATAGCAGTTGGTTCATCGGTACAAATGGCAATTAAACTTGGAGAAAAAAATGAAGAAGATGCATCAAAGATATTTTCTTTGAGTGCTATGGTAATTTTAATTTTTTCAATAATTGTAGGTGGCATGTTGTTATTTTTTATAAAACCAATACTACAGTTAATGGGGGCAGAGCCTAAGATTATTTCTCTTGCAGCAGATTGTTCTAGAGTTTATGGATTTTTTAGCCCATTAATTGTTATATTCTTTGCTATTGATAATTATTTAAGAATATGCGGTAGAGCCAATTATAGTATGGTTGCCAATATTATTGTAGCAATTTTAAATATAATTCTTGATTATATTTTTATTGTAAAATTAAAACTTGGTATATCATCAGTAGCACTTGCAACATCCATATCATTAGCAACAGGAACAATAATTTGCATAACTCCATTTATTTTAAACAAATTACAACTGCATTTTGTAAAGCCTATTTTTTCTTTTAAAATTATGAAAGATATTGTTATTAATGGATCATCAGAATTTTTTTCAAACATATCTTCATCAGTGTTTATGATAATAATTAATGCCATTTTACTTAATTTATATGGAAGTACATCTGTGGCAGTATTTAGTATTATAATGTATATTGAAGGTGTAGTAAGCCCTATGATTTATGGAATAGCAGATGCAATGCAGCCATCTATTAGTTATAACTATGGTGCAAAAAATATGGAGAGAGTTAAGCGTTTAGAAGGAACAACATTATTAGGAGGTTTTTTATTTTCTATAATGATTTTAATTTTTATACAGTTTAACTCTGAAAACTTAATATCTATATTTGTGGAAAAGGGAAATTCTTATCTTCTTGAAATGGGTATAGTGGCGATAAAAATATATTCATTATCTTATATCGCTAGATGGGCACCAACTATATGTGGATCATTTTTTACAGCCCTTAATAAACCAGTGATTTCATTAGTTATAACTTTTGCTAACAGTATAATATTTCCACTAGTATCAGTGACTGTTTTAGTACCAGTGATCCAGTTAAAAGGAATCTGGTTGTCACCATTTATGTCAGGAGTAATGGGATTTCTTTTATGTATAGCCTTACTGTTTTCAATTAAGCGCAAAGGTGAATTTAATAGTATAACATTAAAGAAGTACTAAGTTTATAACTTAGTACTTCTTTTTTATAATAATAGTCACATACTTTGTTTTTAAATTGTATTTATAAAGTATTATCTGCACATAAATTTTTATATTCTTTAACGGTCATATTTTCATATTTTTTAAATACTTTACTAAAATAGCTACTTTCATTATATCCCAGCTTAAACGCCACATCTACAATACTGTCTTTATTAAAATAAAAATAAGTTTTAGCTAAATGAATTTTTTTCATATGTAAATATTCTGTAACGCTAATACCGAATTGTTCTCTAAATATCCTACTAAGATAGCCTTGACTTATATTACAAGATTTTACTATAGAACTTAAATTAATTTCTTCATGAATATGATCATCAATATAAATAAAAATGTTTTTTAAAATAGAATAACGCTTTATACTATTTTCCTTAAATATAAAATCAAATACTTTAAAAATCCAAATTTCAGTAGATTTAGAGTTCTGTAGGGTATTTGAAGTTAAAGGAAATTGACTTTCAATAGAATCAAATATATTCATATCAAAACCTTGATCCAATAAAATATTTTGCACATTTATCTTAAATAATTCATTTACCTTAAATAGATCTTTTTTACTGTATTTATATATTTTGTCAGAAGTTTGATTAGTATTTAGATAAAAATCAGTATAGCTTTTATTATCTAGAGATTTAACCAATTCATCAAAAGGATTAAAACAAGGTAAATCCTGCTTTTTACCAGTAAATGAATTTAATAGATTATATAGGTATACACTATTTAATGGCTTTTCAATAATATCTTGTATAGCATTATTTCCCTTGGCTTTAAGTAAATTTTTAGATTGAAAAGATGAAATTACATATATGGATGTTTCTGGGAACGATTGATTGATGAACTGGCTAGCTTCTATACAATTAATTCCGGAAATATGAGAACTTAAAAAAAGAATATCAACAGAATTTTTACTACATTCTTTTAAAGTATCTTCATAAGTGTTTACAATATTAATAACTTCAAAGTTCTGATTTTTTGAAATTTTAATATTTAAAGCTTCACACATAAGGGTGTCATTATCAGCTATTAGCACTTTATACAAAATTAATCAGCCCCCTTTATGTTTATTTCCATATAAATTTATATTCTCTACCTTTGAGTTTAGACATGTTTACATAAAACTCAAACTTATCACCATAGATATTTTTTAATTTTTTAATTGAACTATCCATCCCTAATTTTATGTAATAACCTTCATGTTTATCTTCGTAATCTTCAAAATGTATAAAAAGTTCTTCATCTGTAAGTCCTGGACCATTATCACATATAGTAATTGTAGCTTCATTATTTTCAAATTCACCTATTATCTCAATATAACCTCCATTTTTATTTAGAAAGATACCATTGTATAGGGCATTTTCAACAAAAGGAAATAATACTTTTGTGGGTATTTTTTTAAATGTTATATTATTATCAACATTTATAGAGTATAGAAATTTTTCTTTATATTTTATTTTTTGTAGTGACAAATAATTTTCAATATTTTTTAACTCATCTTTTACAGTAGAAAAAGGTTCTTTAACTTGATGTGTATACTTAACATATTCTGACAATAAATAAAGTGTAGACTCAGTATTAGGTGATTTTTCTATTATGGAAAGATTACTAATTAAAGTTATCATATCTAAAAGAGCATATAAATTTGTTACTGATTTTAATTCATTTAGTTCATATGTCACCTTACTTAAATCTTTTTTTTAAATTATTATTCAGTTCATTAATTTCCATAATTTTAGAATTTGCAATTTTTTGTGTTACTTGTTTTGAAAGTAGATTTTCACCTAGTTGATTTACTACAAGTTGAACAAGTTCTGCAATACTTCTTAATTTTTCATAAGGAAATATTGGAATGTCATTAAATAAATCTTTAAATTTACTAGAAAAATCATCAAATTCTTTATTAGGCATTACTGTCCTAAGATCGCAAATTTCACTAGGAACATCATTACAACGAATTTGTCCACCAATAAATCCTCCCAAATAGTTACCATGAATAATAATTGGTATAGCGACTTCTGTTAAACCACATGGACAAAGATACACATTGGCCTTTTTAGTAACTGATGCTTGAATAGAGCCAAAAGCATCTGAAGATTTGCATCTTTGTAATCCAAGGGGACTATTTCTTATACTCTTGCAAAACTCTGAAAAACTAGTTTCATCTGTAATTACGTCGCCTTTGAAGTCTACAGTAACAAAAGCCAAACCTGTGGTATTTGAAAGAATTGTTTGTATTTGTTCAAGTTTTTCTCGTCCGAAAAGGTGTATAATATCTAACTTGTCCAGTAAAACCTTTTCATCGACTGGATTTGAAGAATAGTTATCATACAACATATTAATTTGATTGCTTAACAAATTTTTATCCATCTTATCAATCCTTAGTACATATTTGTAAAAGTAGGTTCTTATAACCCCTGCCTTTAAGCTAAATTATAGCATAACTAATATTCTTTAACAATTAAGTAATAACCTTAAAAACCCAAGTGTAAATTACAAACTTTAAGATGTAAAATCATGACTATTTTAATGTACAAATAGATATTATGAATAGTCTGAATTTTACATCAAATATATGTGATAAACGCATGAGCTTATATTATTAATAAATTATAATGAAATGAAATTAGATTATCATGTTTTACTAATATTTATATAAAAGGTAGAAAAGCCTTTTAAGTTAAGGAGGAATATTGTGAAAATTTTAATGATAGCAGGCGATTTCACAGAAGATTATGAACTGATGGTACCCTATCAAGCATTACAAGTAGTGGGGATGGATGTTGATGTAGTATGTCCTGATAAAAACAAGGGAGATGTGGTAAAAACAGCTATTCATGATTTTGAAGGATACCAGACTTATACAGAAAAATTAGGACATAACTTTGTTTTGAATGCTTCATTCCAAAATATAAAACTGCATGAGTATGATGGATTGTTTATAACAGGTGGGCGCTCACCAGAATATTTGAGAATGGACAACAGAGTACTTGATATAATTCACTATTTTATGGAATTAGAAAAACCTATAGCAGCAATTTGTCATGGGGTACAAATTTTAACAGCAGCTAATGTGATTAAAGGATTAGATGTAACTGCATATTATTCTTTGGAACCAGAAGTTAGATCAGTAGGTGGAAACTTTATTAAAAAGGAAGCTCATGAAGCAGTTATATGTAAAAATATAGTTACTTCTCCAGCATGGCCTGGAAATATAGAAATATTAAAAGGGTTTTTAAAGCTACTAAATATAATATAAACATAATTTCGTGTGAAATAAAGAATAAATGAAAAAAAATATAAGTTTTAAAATTACATATTTTAAGTTTTTAAAATATTTATAGATTTTATTATCCATAAGATAGAATTCAATTAGAAATAAAAACTTTTTAAAATTTACTTAGACAAGTTATGAGGAGGATATTTATGATAGGAAGAGGTTTTACAGAACCAACAGAACGTATAAAAAGATTAAAGAAAGCTATTATTAATGCAGTACCATATGTAGAGTCAGAAAGAGCTTTATTAGTAACAGAGTCATATAAGCAAACAGAAGGATTATCTCCAATAATGAGACGTGCCAAAGCTGCTGAACATATATTTAATAATTTACCAATAACAATTCATGAAGATGAACTTGTTGTAGGTGCAATTACTAAAAATTTACGTTCAACAGAGCTTTGTCCAGAATTTTCATATGAGTGGGTTGCTAAAGAGTTTGAAACAATGGGAACAAGAATAGCAGATCCATTCCAAATACCTGAGGAAACAGCAAGAGAACTTGAAGGTGCTTTTGAGTACTGGGAAGGTAAAACAACAAGTGAATTAGCTGATTCATACATGTCTCAAGATACAAAAGATTGTATAGCTAATGGTGTATTTACTGTTGGTAACTACTTCTACGGTGGTGTTGGCCACGTTTGTGTAGATTATGGAAAAGTTTTAAAAATAGGTTTCTCTGGAATAATAGAGGAAGTTAAACAAGCATTAGAAAAAATGGATACAACAGATCCTGAATATATAAAGAAAAGAAATTTCTATGATGCAGTAATAATTACATATAGTGCTGCAATAAAATTTGCTCATCGTTATGCTGAAAAAGCTAGACAAATGGCAACAAGTTGTTCAGATCCAATAAGAAAAGCTGAATTATTTAAAATAGCAGCAAACTGTGAAAGAGTTCCAGAAAATAGAGCAACAAACTTCTATGAAGCTTGTCAATCATTCTGGTTTGTTCAAATATTACTTCAAATAGAGGCAAATGGCCATTCAATATCTCCAGGTCGCTTTGACCAATATATGTATCCATATTTACAAATGGATAAAGAGATATCTAAAGAAAGAGCTCAAGAACTAGTAGATTGTATATGGGTAAAACTAAATGATGTTAATAAAACTCGTGATGAAGTGTCAGCTCAAGCATTTGCTGGATACGCAGTTTTCCAAAACCTTATAGTAGGTGGTCAAAATGAAGAAGGTTTAGATGTTACAAATGATGTTTCTTACATGTGTATGGAAGCTGTTGCTCATGTAAAATTACCAGCACCATCATTCTCAATACGTGTTCATCAAAATACACCAGACGAATTCCTATATAGAGCTTGTGAGGTTACACGCTTAGGATTTGGTGTACCTGCAATGTACAATGATGAGGTTATAATACCAGCACTTTGTAATAGAGGAGTATCTCTTGCAGATGCTAGAAACTACTGCATAATAGGTTGTGTTGAACCTCAAACTCCACACAAAACTGAAGGATGGCATGATGCAGCATTCTTTAATATAGCAAAAATATTAGAAATAACTCTTCATAACGGTAAAGTTGGAGATAAACAACTTGGGCCTGTTACAGGTGATGTGACAACGTTCACTTCAATAGATCAATTATTTGAAGCATATAAAAAGCAAATGGAATACTTCATATATCACTTAGTGGAAGCTGATAACTGTGTAGATTTAGCTCATGCAGAAAGGGCTCCATTACCATTCCTTTCAGCTTTAGTTGATGATTGTATAGGTAGAGGTAAGAGTGTTCAAGAAGGTGGAGCAATCTACAACTTTACAGGACCGCAAGCATTTGGAGTAGCTGATAGTGGTGACTCAATGTATGCAATTAAGAAGCATGTATTTGATAATAAAGAAGTTACTATGACTGACCTTATGGAAGCTTTAGATAACAACTTTGGATATGGTGCAGATACTCAGTGTTGTGGAGATTCAGCAACTAATGATGAAGAAGCTAAGATATACGAAGCTGTTAAACGTATATTAAGTAGCATGGGTTCATCAAATGCTATAAATATATCAGATATACAAAATACAATAACAAGTGAATTAGCATGCGGAGTATCAGGGGGAGATGTTTCAAAATACGCTGATATAAAGAGAGTAATGGAAAATACAACTTGGTATGGTAATGATGAAGATGAAGTAGATTTATTAGCAAGAAAATGTGGTCAAATATATTCTCACGAAGTTGAAAAATATAAGAATCCTCGTGGAGGTGCATTCCAAGCAGGTTGTTACCCAGTTTCTGCCAACGTTTTATTTGGTAAAGATGTTGCAGCTCTACCAGATGGTAGATTAGCAAAACAACCTTTAGCTGATGGTGTTTCACCAAGACAAGGTAAAGATACAAATGGTCCAACAGCAGCTGCAATGTCTGTTGCAAAATTAGATCACGAAAATTATTCAAATGGAACACTTTATAATCAAAAATTCTTACCTTCAGCATTAGCAGGAGATGAAGGACTTAAGAGATTCGCATCAATAGTAAGATCATATTTTGATCATAAAGGTATGCATGTTCAATTTAACGTAATAGATAGAGAAAAACTTATAGAAGCTCAAAATAATCCAGAAGAACACAAAGACTTAGTTGTACGTGTTGCTGGATATAGTGCTCAATTTACTGTATTAGCTAAAGAAGTACAAGATGACATCATTAGCCGTACAGAACAAAATTTATAAAAATTAGTAGATAGAATAAGAGAGTGAAGGGAGTCATTATGGATTCAATTAATTATAATATGGCAGGAACTGTATTTGATATACAGAGATTCTCATTACATGATGGTCCCGGTATTCGTACAATTGTATTCCTTAAGGGTTGCCCTTTACACTGTAGATGGTGCAGTAATCCTGAAAGTCAAAATAATAATCCTATTGTAATGTATAAAAAAAGTGATTGTTTTAGATGTGGTAGGTGTATTTCGGTTTGCAAAATTGGGGCAATAAGTTTTAATAATGAAACTCATATTGACAGGAATATATGTACGAGCTGCGGAGAATGTACTAACGTTTGTCCATCAGGCGCATTAGTTTTAAAAGGCAAAATGATGACAATTCAACAAGCAATAAAAGAGTTAAAAAAAGATGGAACTATATTTAGAAGATCTGATGGAGGTATTACTCTTTCTGGAGGCGAGCCCCTTGTTCAATATGAGTTTGCATCAGAATTGCTATTAGCCTGTAAAGGTCAGGGATGGAATACAGCTATTGAAACAACTGGGTTTGGAAGTGAAGAAGCTATTGAGAAAGTTATACCATATGTAGATACAGTTTTATTAGATATAAAACATATAAATCCACAAATTCACAAAGAATTTACTGGTGTATCTAATGAAATAATTTTGAAAAATGCTAAACGTATTTCTCAAATTACTAAAACTGTTGTTAGAGTTCCTGTAATACCTGAGTTTAACTATTCTTGTAAAGGTATTGAGGATATTGCCAAGTTTGTAAAAACTCTTGAAAACGTAGATACAATACACCTTTTACCATATCATACTTTTGGTGAAAACAAATACGATCTTTTAGGCAGAGAGTACGTTCTTGATGGACTTAAAAGATTGAACGAAGAAGATTTAGATGAGCATAAAAAAATCGTAGAAAGCTATGGTATTCAATGTATCATAGGTGGATAGTTAAAATAGAGTGGAGGAAAGTTTAATGGATCAGAATTTAATTGAAAAAGTAATGAAGCAAGTAACTGAAGAGTTGGGTGTTAAAAAAGAAAAAGCTAAAGAAAATTGTACTGAAAATAAATCTATTGGTATGACTGAGTTTGTAGGTACTGCAATGGGTGATACTATAGGTCTTGTAATAGCAAGTGTAGATTCAATGTTAGTTGAAACTATGAATTTAGGAAAATATCGTTCAATAGGTATTATTGGTGGAAGAACAGGCGCAGGACCTCAAATATGGGCAGTTGATGAAGCTGTAAAAGCTACAAATACAGAAATTATATCTGTTGAATTACCAAGAGATACAAAAGGTGGAGCAGGTCATGGAAGTCTTATATACATAGGAGCAGATGACGTATCCGATGCTAGAAGAGCAGTTGAAATAGCACTTCAAGCATTACCTAAATATTTTGGCGATGTATATAGTAACGATGCAGGTCATTTAGAATTTCAATATACTGCAAGGGCAAGCTATTGTTTAGAAAAAGCTTTAGGGGCTCCTCTTGGCAAAGCGTTTGGAATGACTTGTGCTGGGCCAGCTGCTATAGGAACAGTTTTAGCAGATATAGCAGTTAAAGCCGCAAATGTAGAGGTTGTTGGATACTGCTCTCCATCTAATGGAACAAGTTATTCAAATGAAATTATTTTAACTTTCACAGGAGATTCAGGAGCAGTAAGACAAGCAGTTAAAGCAGCAATTTCAGCTGGTAAAAAAATGCTTGGAGCTTTAGGTGATGAACCTAAACCTACAACAACTCCATATATATAATATAAAAAATAATTAAAAACTGGTTTTATTAAAAGGAGGCTTATATATGAATTCTGAAGCATTAGGAATGATAGAAACAAAAGGGCTTGTAGGAGCTATAGAAGCAGCTGATGCAATGGTTAAAGCTGCAAATGTTATATTAGTAGGATATGAAAAAATAGGTTCAGGTTTAGTAACAGTAATGGTAAGAGGTGATGTAGGAGCTGTGAAAGCATCAGTAGATGCAGGTACAGCAGCAGCTTCGGCTATAGGTCAAGTAGTATCAACTCATGTAATACCAAGACCACACACAGATGTTGAAAAGATTCTTTCTAATATTAAATAGAAACATTTACATATAAATGTAAAATAGTGCCTCAATTTTACAATTGAGGCGCTTATTGAGATGAGGTGTAGATTTGAATATTAGTGAAGAAAAACTAAGAGAAATTATAAAGAGAGTATTGTTAGAGATTACAAATCAAAGCAATACTCTAAAACAGAATATAGAAAAATTAAAAGTCTATATATTTTGTAGTAAAAAATGTGACTCAGAGTATTTAGATTTTTTAGAACAGATATATAAAAGTGATTTATTTCATATTCACCTAGTTGCAGATGATATATTAAAAAATAATCTTTGTAAATCACATATAAATAAATATGTTCCAGATGAAAACATAATATATTTTTCAGATGGAATAGCAAAAGACCTTTCCCATGCAATAAGTATATTTCCAGTAGTTGAAAGGGATTTAGTTGTGAAAACAGCACTATGTATAAGTGATACATTTTACAATAAATGGATTTCATCAGCTATAGAAGAAGGGGGAAAGATAGTATTTTTGAAATCAGGTTTGAAAAAGTTTACAAGTAAAGAGCCTAAAGCCTATATAAATCAGATTGTATCTTATTATAGAAAGGTTTTAGAGTATGGAATAGAGATAAGAAGTACATCAGAATTAATTAAATTGTACAAAGAAAAGAATTCAAATGAAGAAATGAAAGTTAAATTAAATATAAAAGAGAATACTTCATTACAAGAAGATAAAGTTAGAAAGAAAGTAATAACTTTAGAAAATGTAGAACAATATGGAGCTAATGGAACTATTATTGTCAACTCTGATGATATTATAACTGACTTGGCAAGAGAAAAAGCCAGAAATTTAAATATAGAAATAAAGCAATTTTATGGAGGTGACAGATAATGAATCAATCATTAGGATTAGTTGAAATTAGAGGAATGTCAACAGCAGTTGTAGTGGCTGATGCTATGGCAAAATCCGCTAATATAAAAATTGTTGGAATAGAAAATTCAAAAGGTTTAGGATATATGACTATAAAAATTACTGGAGATATTGGAGCAGTAAATGCTGCCGTAAGTGCAGGTAAACAAATAGGAATTACAAACAATAACTTTGTATCATCTAAAGTTATTCCAAGACCATCAGATTTTGTATATAAAGTTTTCGGTACAAATAAAGAAGACAGTAATGAAAACATAGATAAAAAAGAAAACAATGAAGAAAATGTTAAAATAGATAACTCTTTAACGGATTGTGAAATTAGTGAATTAAATGAAGAAGCTGATGATAATTTAGAAAATAAAGAGTAAAAGGTGCGTAAAGATTATGAAATTGGCAAAAGTTATAGGAACTGTTGTAGCGACTAGAAAAGAAGAGTCACTAGTTGGGTGTAAGTTAATGATAATTAGGCGAGTTAATGGTACGAGTGAATATATAGATAGTGAAGAAATTGCTGTAGATTTTGTGGGAGCAGGAATAGGAGATATTGTTCTAATTGCTCAAGGATCATCAGTCCGTGTGGATCCAAAAAGAAAAGAATCCATAATTGACATGGCAATTATAGGAATTATTGATGCTATAGATATTTAGCAATTAATTTTTCAAAAGTATAAAAGGGGGTGAAGTTTCTTCAAATGAAAAGTGGTATTTATGAAAGTGTTTGTGATGCAGTTTTTGTATCAAAGAAAGCATTTGAGAGATATACAGAATTTACATTAAATGAGCGACAAGAAATTATTGAGGCTATTAAAAAAGCTCTTCGTCCCTTGGTTAATGATTTAGCTAGGATAACTGTTGCTGAAACTAGTATGGGGAATATAAATGATAAAGCTAAGAAGATTTCTCTTGCTATTGACAAAACACCTGGAATTGAGAATTTAACTACAGAAGTAAGTACAGGAGATCATGGTATGACATTGTACGAAATTTCACCATATGGAGTTACTTGTGCAGTACAGCCATGTACAAATCCATGTGCAACTTTAATAAACAATACAATTGCTTTATTATCAGCAGGCAATTCTGTTATTCATTGTCCTCATCCAAGAGCAATGAAAGTATCACAACTAGTAACTGAATTAATAAATAAAGCTATTTTAGAAGTTTGCGGTATTCACAACCTAGTAGTGACCTTAGATGAAAGTCTTATAAAATATACACAAGAATTAATGAGCCATCCAGATGTAGATCTAGTAGTTTTTACAGGTGGAAGCACTGGATTACAAAAGGCTTTAAGTTCTCAGAAAAAAGTTATAGCTGCAGGACCTGCAAATCCAGTTGCTATAGTAGATGAAACAGCAGATATTAGAAAAGCTGCAAATGATATATTTTTAGGTGCATCTTTTGATAATAATCTTATGTGTACATCTGAGAAAAGTGTTGTTTTAGTTGAGGATATTGCTGATAAATTTGTAGAAGAAATTAAACGTAATGAAGTTTACTTTATTACTAGCAAAATAGAAAAAGAAAAATTATTAAATACGATTATAACTGAAGAGGGTAATATAAATAAAAAATTAGAAGGTAAAGATGCGAATCTAATCTTACATAAATCGGGCATAAAAGTAGATGAAACTATAAAGTTAATTGTATTTGAAGATTCTTCTTATAGTGATGTTGTTGTAAAAGAAATATTCATGCCAATACTTCCAATTGTAAGAGCTAAAAATTTTGATGAAGCTTTAGAAACAGCTATGGAGATCGAGCAAGGCTTTAAGCATACATCAAGTATGTTCTCAGGATCCATTGAACATTTAAATAGAGCTGCTAAAAAAATGCAAACATCTATATTTGTGAAAAATGGACCTTCATATTTTGGAATAGGGTTTGATGAAGAAGGAGATACAACGTTCACAATAGCTAATGTTACAGGAGAAGGTTCAACAACTTCCAAAAATTTTGGAAGAAAAAGAAGATGTATATTAACAACAGGCTTTTCCATTCGTTAAATGATAAGGAAGTGATAGGGGAAGATGAATAGAGAAGAAATAAGATATTATGTAACATCAGAATCTGTTACAGAAGGTCATCCAGATAAGATTTGTGATCAAATATCAGATGGTATATTAGATGAATATTTAAAGCAGGATAGCAAATCTCATGTAGCTGTTGAAGCTATGGTATCTACAGATACATTAGTAATTGCTGGTGAAGTTAAATCCACTGCAAAAGTTAATATTGCTGAAGTAGCCAGAAATATTATTAGAAAGATAGGATATACAACGCTAAACAAGGGATTTGACGCCGATTCTTGTTTAGTTTTAACTAATGTACACAATCAATCATCAGATATATCAATAGGAGTTAAAAAATCTATTAATGAAGACAAAGAGATAATAGGAAGCGGTGACCAAGGAATAATGTATGGTTATGCTTGTGATGAAACTAAAAACTATATGCCTATTTCTTGTGAACTGGCTAATAAATTATCATTTCAACTTGCTAAAGTTAGAAAAGTTGAAGGAGCATACTTCTTATATCCTGATGGAAAAACACAGGTGACAATGGCTTATGATTCAAATGATAATCCTATAAGTATTGAAAGTATTGTTATTTCAGCTCAACATAGCGAAAAAATATCTAATGATTTGCTTAGAAAATTTATAATTGGATCTGTTATTAATCCTATTATAGATAAAAAATGGTTAACACAATATACGAAAATATATATTAATCCTACAGGTAGATTTGTAATTGGAGGACCAACAGGAGATACAGGTCTTACTGGAAGGAAAATAATGGTGGACTCTTATGGTACTATTTCTAGACATGGGGGAGGGGCGTTCTCAGGAAAGGACCCAACAAAAGTTGATCGTTCAGGAGCTTATATGGCAAGATATGTTGCTAAAAATATAGTAGCATCTAATATTGCCAGAAGGTGTGAAGTATCAATTGCCTATGCTATTGGAGGAATAGAACCTTTAGCTGTTACTGTAAACACATTTAATACAGGCATAATACTTGATAGAGAAATTGAAGAAATAGTTAAAGAGGTTTTCTCATTTAAAGTTGTAGATATAATAGAAAATCTTCAATTAAGAAAACCACAGTATTTGAAAACGGCAGCATATGGCCATTTTGGAAGAAGTGATGAGGATTTTGTTTGGGAGAAAACTGATAAAATTTATGAAATAAAAAGAAAATTAAAAAATATATTAATTTAAATAGGAGGACATAAAAATGTCAAATGAAGCATTAGGAATGGTGGAAACAAAAGGATTAGTAGGCGCTATAGAAGCAGCAGATGCAATGACAAAAGCAGCAAATGTAAATTTAATAGGATACGAAAAAATAGGTTCTGGATTAGTAACTGTGATGGTTAGGGGAGATGTTGGAGCTGTTAAAGCATCAGTAGATGCAGGTACTGCAGCAGCAAATGCTATTGGAGAAGTAGTTTCTACTCATGTAATACCAAGACCACACACAGATGTTGAAAAAATACTACCAAAATCTTTATAAAAATGAGGTTGTAGTATTATAAAAGGAGCATAAAATATGATTTCAGAAGATTCAGAAATATTAATAAAAATTATTACTCAGAAGGTAATAGACAAATTAAAAGAATATGAAAAATCAAGAATACCAGTAGGAATATCAAATAGACATATTCATTTATCACAAAAAGATTTAGATGTGTTATTTGGAGAAGGATATAGTCTTACAAAAAAAGTAGATTTAAAACAACCAGGTCAATTTGCTAGTAATGAAACGGTTACTATTAGAGGGGCAAAAGGTGAGTTTAAAAAGGTTCGCATTCTAGGACCTGTAAGAGAAGAAAGCCAAGTAGAAATTTCAAGAACTGATAGTTTTCGTCTTGGATTAAAAGCTTTAGTAAGAGAGTCAGGAGATTTAGAAGGAACGTCTAGTATAGAAATTATTGGACCTAAGGGAGTTATAAAACTTCCTTATGGAGCAATAATTGCGTTGCGTCATATTCACATGACACCGGAAGATGGGCAAATTATGGGAATTAAAGACAAGGATACTGTAGAAGTACAAATTTGTGGTCAACGATCAGGAATTTTAGGAGATGTACTTGTTAGAGTATCGCCTAAATATAAATTAGAAATGCATGTAGATATGGATGAAGCAAATGCATTTGATTTAAAAAATAATGATTATGTCATTATAAAAAAACAAAAGTAATTAAGAAATATATCTTAGAAATTTAAATACATTATTAGAGTTGTTATCATCTCTAAATGACAGGAATAGTTAACTTTAAGGAAGGTGTAAATATGGATATAGATGTAAAATTGATTGAAAAAATGGTTTCAGATGCACTTAAAGAAATAAAAATTGAAAATGTTGATAAAGAAGTAAAAAAAGATTCTATGGAAGATAACTATGGAGTTTTTGAAACTATAGAAGACGCTATTGATGCATCATATGTAGCACAACAAGAACTATTATTTTCAAAAATATCAGATAGACAAAAATATGTGGATACCATAAGAAGAGCAATATTAAAAAAAGAAAATCTTGAGCTTATATCTAAATTAGCAGTAGATGAAACTGAAATAGGGTGTTATGAGCATAAGTTAATAAAAAATAGATTAGCAGCTGAAAAAACTCCTGGTACAGAAGATTTAGTATCATCTGTAAAAACGGGAGATGATGGTCTCACTTTAGTAGAGTATTGTCCATTTGGGGTTATTGGGGCTATAACTCCTACAACAAATCCTACAGAAACTATTATTTGTAACTCTATAGGTATGATAGCAGGAGGAAATACAGTAGTATTCAGTCCACACCCGAGAGCTACTAATGTTTCTCAAACTATTATAAAAATGCTTAACAAAGCATTAGAAGAGGAAGGAGCACCTAAAAATCTCATAACTATGGTTGAAAAACCTTCAATTGAAAATACAAATAAAATGATTGAAAATCCAAAAGTGCGTTTTTTAGTAGCAACAGGTGGACCATCAATAGTTAAAAAAGTACTTTCATCAGGAAAGAAAGCTATTGGAGCAGGAGCAGGAAATCCTCCAGTTGTTGTAGATGAAACTGCAGATATTAAAAAAGCAGCTAAGGATATTATAGCTGGATGTAGTTTCGATAATAACGTTCCTTGCATAGCAGAAAAAGAAGTATTCGCAGTAGCTTCTATTTGTGATAGCTTAATTGAAAATATGAAGTTAAATGGAGCTTATTTAGTTAAAGACAAGCAGATAATAGAACAACTTTTAAGTGTTGTTGCCAAAGAAAATGGAGCTCCAAAAACTAACTTTGTAGGGAAAAGTGCAAAATACATACTAGATAAAATAGGGGTGACTGTTGGTGATGATATTAAAGCTATCATTATGGAAGTTGATAAGGATCATACCTTTGTTCAAGAAGAAATGATGATGCCTATTTTACCAATTGTAAGAGTTGAAGATGTAGATAAAGCTATAGAATATGCACAAGAAGCTGAACATGGAAATAGACATACAGCAATTATGCACTCTAAAAATATAGATAAGTTAAGTAAAATGTCAAAAATTATGGAGACTACAATATTTGTTAAAAATGCACCTTCTTATGCTGGAATAGGTGTAGGGGGAGAAGGACATTCAACATTTACAATAGCTGGACCTACAGGTGAAGGATTAACATCTCCAAAATCTTTTTGTAGAATTCGTAGATGTGTTGTATCAGATTCATTCAGCATAAGATAATTGATAGAACACTAAGGGAGAGAAATGTAATGTCAAATGTATATATCAAAACAAGAATTTATAGTGGGGACAAGTCTATAAAATATCTTGAAGAAATTAATAATCAAGTTATTTTAATAGTATGTGATAAGTTTCTAGTAGAAAGTAAAGCAGTATCATATCTTACAGATATTTTACAAGTTAATAATAATGTCTACATATATGATGGTGTAGTACCAGATCCTTCTACAGAAGTAGTTGTTGAAGGAATTAAACATATATGCAAAGAAAAACCTTCTATTTTAATTGGTTTTGGTGGCGGATCTTCTATTGATACTGCAAAAGCAATACTTTATTTTACCAAGTTAGAAAACTTAACATCTCATCCTTTATTTATAGCGGTTCCAACTACTAGTGGAACAGGAACAGAAGTCACATCTTTAACTGTTATAACAGACAAAGATAGTAATGTAAAAAAGATAATAGAGTCAGATGAGATTTTACCAGATGTAGCGCTTTTGGATCCGACGTTAACACTAACAGTTCCAAAAACAGTTACTGCCAATACAGGAATGGATGTATTAACTCATTCATTAGAAGCTTATGTGTCCAAAAATAATAATGTATTTTCTGATGCATTGTCAGAAAAATCAATAGAACTATTAATAAAATCATTAGTTAAATGTTATGAAGAGGGTAATGATTTAGATAGTAGAATGATGATGCAGGAATCATCTACTCTTGCAGGGATGTCTTTTAATATGGCTGGATTAGGCGTAAATCATAGTATAGCACATCAATTAGGTGCTACCTTCCATATTCCACATGGACTTGCAAATGCTATGTTACTAAATAGTGTAATCGACTATAACTGTAAAGATGAGTTGATACTAAAAAAATATGCAAAACTTTCATACAAACTACAATTTGTAAGTATAGACGAGAACCCTAAAATAGCAGTAGAAATATTAAAACGTATTATAAAAACTATGATGATATCTATGAATATGCCACTTAGAATAAGAGATATGAATATTAGTCAGGTTGACTATAAAGATAGTATTAATACTATGGTAGAAAACACATTAAAAGATAGATGTTTGTCTACCACACCTAAAGATATAAGTATCGATGATATAAGAGAAATATTATTGCAAATATACTAAATGTATATATTATAAAGGGCTGGGTTTATAATCCAGCTTTTTGCTTATCACCTAGTATCAAAGGAGGTCAGTATATGTTACGGTTAGCAATTGGAATTATAGAAGTAATTGGTCTTTCTAGTGCAATTGAGGTAGCAGATATTTGCGTAAAATCTGCAAACGTTACTTTAATTGGATATGAGTTAAGTCAAGGACATGGAATGGTACTAATAAAAATAGAAGGCGATGTGGGCGCTGTTACAGCAGCTGTACAAGCATCAAGTAAGATTGCAAAAGTATTAAATAAAAAGGTTATACCAAGACCTGGTGATGGAATTGAGTGTCTAATCAAAAACGAAAATACAGTTGGATATGAGGATATATATATAAATACAGATGTTGATAAAAACGACTTAATAATAAATAAAGAAGAAAAAGATAAAGAAACAAATAAAAATACGAAAGAAGATATGAATAAAGAAGAAGAGAATGATTTTAAAGAAGATTCTTACGAAGAGAAATATACATGTAATTTATGCAAAGATCCTAAATGTCCTAGAGAAAAAGGTGATTTAAGAGTAAATTGTATTCATTATGATGATAAAGATACCGATAGCTAAACAACAAAATTATATTTAGAAAATAAGTATATAAATTAATAGAATATATATGATTAAAAAATAGAGGGAGGATAGGTGATATTTTGAGCTTAGATAAAAGTAATCAATTGCTAGAAGAATTCTCGTATCTTATAAGAGAAAAAAAGTGCAACAAGTATGAAGGAAAATTAAAGGTAGGAGTTGACTTAGGTACGGCTAATATTGTTTTATCTGTAGTTGATGAAAATAATAATCCTATAGCAGGAGCAACATATGGTTCAAGTGTAGTAAAAGATGGAATAGTAGTTGACTATATGGGAGCTATAAGAATAGTAAGAATGTTAAAAGAACAGGTAGAAGAGATAATAGGAGAGAAGTTATCTTATGCAGCAACTGCTATACCTCCTGGAATAACAAAAGGAAATATAAAAGCTATAGCAAATGTAGTTGAGTCAGCTGATTTAGAAGTTGTTAATATAGTTGATGAACCAACAGCTGCTTCTTATGCACTAGGTATAAAAGAAGGAGTAGTAGTGGATGTTGGAGGAGGAACGACAGGTATAAGCATATTGAAAGATGGAGAAGTTATCTTTACTGCAGACGAGGCTACAGGAGGTACTCATATGACACTTGTCTTAGCTGGATTTTTACAAAAGACACTTGAAGAAGCGGAAGAAGTAAAAAAACAAACTAACAAGGAACAAGAAATATTTTCAATAATTAGACCAGTAGTAGAAAAAATGGCTGCAATAGTAAAAAAATACATAGAAGACTATGATGTTCATGAAATATACGTAGTAGGAGGAGCTTGCTGTTTTAAGGAATTCGAAAAAATATTTGAAAAAGAAATAAGAGTGAAAACTATAAAACCTATAGATCCACTTTTAGTAACACCTCTAGGAATAGCTATGAATTGTACAATTTAGAGTAAATTGTAGAATATGCAATCCAAGCTAAGGGAGGATATAAATTTGTCTGAAAATATGAAAGAAATAGAATCTATAATAAAAAAAGTAATTAAAAATGAATTTCTAGATTATCAAAATAAAGAAAATTTTAATGAAGATGAAAATACATCAGTAGAACTTAATTTACAAAGCGCTAAAAAAATAGCAGAGTTCGCTGAAGAAAAGGCGAAAGAAATAAAAGTACCTATGGTTATCTCAATAGTAGATGATGGAGGAAATGTAATTTTAGTTCATAGAATGGAAGATTCTCTTCTTGCAAGTATAGATTTATCTTTAAAGAAAGCATACACAGCAGTAAGCTTAAAAATGCCAACGGACAAGCTTAAAGATTTATGTAAACCAGGGGAAGCCTTATATGGTATCCAACATACGAACAATAAAATCGTAATATTTGGGGGAGGAATACCATTCAAATATAATGGCAAAGTAGCGGGAGCAATTGGAATAAGTGGCGGAAGTGTGGAAGAGGATATGTGTGTATGCGAATATGCTCTTAGAAAAATAATATCAAAATGAAATTTATTATATTTTAATTTTTAACTAAATTATATTATTAAAAACGGAGGGAAATAATATGAGTTTTTTATCTTTAATTGCAGCTTTTGGTGGAGGCGCTTTTGGTGCAGCTTTAGGAGCATTACCAGCATTTATCATGACTGGATTTGTAGCATTAGCAGGAACTGGAATAGCTTTGGCTGGAGGTGCTGATGTTTTAGTAGGAAATCTAGCATTTGGATCATTTTTTGGTCCCCACATAGCATTTGCAGGTGGTGTTGCAGCAGCAGCTTATGCTGGTAGAAAAAGCACAGCTTTAAGAACAGGCCAACTGAGTAATGGGGAGACAGCTATACTAGCAGGTGAGGATGTATTTAATGGTTCTGATATTACATTTGCTTTAAATGCAAAGGGAGACTATTCTATTATTATTGTTGGGGGAATATTTGGGGTAATAGGATTTTTAATAAATCATTTATATGCAAATATAATAGGTTTACAAACAGATACAGTTGCTATGACAGTTGCAACATCAGGTATATTAGCAAGATTAATCTTGGGTAAAAGTGGGTTAATTGGTAAATACACAGGTACAAATTCAAGAGCATTTATATCAAAGGGCAATGAACTAGTTTACAATATTGCACTAGGTTTAGTAGTAGGCGTTGTAGTAAGTTATACAGGTGCAGTATTAATTGAGGGTGGAGTACCTATGGATTCAGTTAAAGGATCATATCCAGCCCTATGTTTTGGAATAAGTGCAATAACTTTAATTTTTGCACAATTTGGAACAGGAGTACCAACAACTCATCATATAAGTCTTCCTGCTGCAAATGCATTTGTACTGTCAGGAAATCCTATAGTAGGAATAATAGTTGCTATTTTATGTGCACTGTTAGGAGACTTCTTTACAAAAACATTTAATAGCTATGTTGATAGCCATATAGATCCACCTGCCTGTACTATATTTGTAATGACATTTATAATTTTAGCTATATTTGCTTAGTATTATATAATATTAGTACTTATTTTTTCTCAGTTTAGAATACTAATTGTAATTAATATAAAGTATAACAAGACTATAAATGCAAACACTTATATAAAGAGGTGAGTGCATGAGAGAAAATCGTAAAATAAAAGAACCTATAGTTGCCATAACAAAGGCACTAACAGAAGGAAAATCCTTAGAAAAAGCCTTAGATTTACTACCCATAGATAAAATTATACAAAAAGGAGATAAGGTAATAATCACACCAAACTGGGTAAAAGACAAACAAGCAAAAGAGGGCGTTGTAGTTGGGCCTAAAACTTTACAAAGGCTTATACAATATGTAAAAACAAAAGAGCCATCAGCGATATACATAGCCACAGGGTCTGGCGGAACAGAAACGACTGAGGTTATGATAAATGTGGGATATGATAAAGTAATAAAAGAAGAAGATGTTGAATTTATAGACATGAATTATGGAACATTTATTGAATTAAAATTAGATCATGACATAATCAAAACCACACCCATAAATAAAATAGTAGATGAAGCAGATGTAATAATATCATTTACTCAGCTAAAATATCACGAAGAAGCCACTGTTACAGCTAGTATTAAAAATATTGCCATGGGTTATCCTCCTGCAAGTGTTCATGGATTTCCAAAGAAACAAACAGGAATACATGAAGACTTACATGGCTTTATAAGAAGTTTTGCAAAGAAAGTTCCCATAGATTTGTCAATAATAAGTTTAGACAAGGCTATGATAGGTACAGGTCCAATATTTGGTCAGGCAGTAGATACGCCTGGTCTTATAATAGCAAGTACAGATCCTGTTGCAGCAGATAGTGTGGGAGCTAGACTACTTGGATTCTTACCACAAGGTGTGGCTTATTTGTATGGACTTTACAAGGATGGACTGGGAGAGGCGAATCCTATAAATATGACTATAAAAGGTATGGATTTAATAGAAGCAGAAAAAATATTTAGTAAGTCTGCCTATGGTAACAAGAAAAATATAGTGGACAGAGAAAAGCTAAAAGATATTCACGGGTAATATTTTAATAAAAGTGTAAGTGTCATAGTAAACTTTTTTTAACTTATAACATATCTTAGATTAATACAATATTATTTGTAAAATATTGTATTAATTCAAAATAGAAAGAAGACATATTATGAATGCTGACTTATTTAATGCTTTATTAACCATACTAACTGCAGTGATAACTATAGGTGGCGGATTTGTAATTAATTATTTGAAGAAAAAAATAAATAATGAAAAAATAGCAACTTATTATAATTTAGCAAAGCAAGTAGTTATGTATGTTGAGCAAACGAATCATGATTTATTAGGTAGTGCAAAAAAAGAATTAGCAGTTTCTAAAATCTTAGAGTTAACAAACAATAAGATTACTAAAGAACAAGCTGAGACACTTATAGAAGCAGCTGTATATGAAATAAAAAAAATTATTAATATAGCTAACTAATATCAGCTTAAACTTAAGTAAAAAGACTAATTTTTATTAGAAAAATATAAGAAGAGTATGTCCACTATTTTTAGTGAGATATACTCTTTTTATGTTTAATATGAAATTATTTTGTATTGTGCTTAATTAGTTTTTTTGAAAAAATAAGGACAATAAAAGATGCTAAAGCAAAAATCAATATATATGAAATCATTGTCCTTGAAAGACCTGTTGTTACTTCCGAATTATTAGGGTTATTTATATAAGATAGATACATGCTTTGTAGCAAGAAACTACCTTGCTCAGTTGATTTAGATGGAGAAATATCAACTTTGGATATCTTTGAAATATCAACCTTGCCATCAAATTTACTAAGAGGAATCATAAGTGTGGAAAGTGGTGTAATATTTGAATACATTGTTTGGGCTTCTTCATCTCTTAGGGATATACTAGTCATTTTACCAGGTTGATGCTGTAATGAATTTGTATTTGGTTCTGTAGAAATAGTATATGATGAACCGTTTTTATCAGTAAGAGTTATATCTAACATTTTATCTTTACCTTCATTAATAGGATCTGTTGAATTTTGCATGATTTCAAGACAAAGAGTATCAAATTTAGTAAAGTCATTGTTATTTGGAAGTTTAAAGCTGACTTTATCCTTTGTATTTTTAAAAGTAAGTGATACAAGAGGGTAATTGTTTGAAACTCCTGGTAATCTTACATTTCCTGCAGTATTTTTTTCTTTATCTTTACTTGCAATAACCTTTTTGAAATTTCCTAAAAGCATTTTAAAATCAGAGTTAGAAGTTGCGTTAAATAATGGCTTACTTCCACCTTTGACAAAACTCATTAATACATTTTGTTTATATAAAGTTCCGTCTTCACTAGGTGATAGGGCAGATAAGTTGCCTTTTTCAATGGTTGATTTAGAAAAGTCTACAATATATTTGCTTGCAAAATCACGTTGTACTTTACCTGACATAGGCTCTTTTAGTATATTACCCTTTGCATCTACAAATGAATTGTCTTCTTTAAAGATTGTAGAATTAAAGTTATTATGATTAGCAGAGTATAAATATATTAGTTGAAGATCGCTCTTTCTTTTTTGTAATGCCATTGTATCAAAAATTTGACGTCCATCTAATGTAATAACATCTCCATCAAGTTGAGGTAATATAATTCCAGTAGGAACATCAGGATAACTATCAAAAGCTGGCCAGTAGTTTGCTGGAGCTATTGAAATGTTTCCTTTAACATTGAGCCCCATTTCTTTTAATATTTCATTACCTAAAAATATGTTTTGCCCGCCTCTTGAATGTCCAACAAGAATAACATTGTTGAAATCAATTTTATTTTTCATATCAAAACCATAAATATTATCATTACCCTTATTAACAGCATCCTTAAGTGATTCTATATGTGTTTTTAATATTTTGTTGAATAAATATTTTTGTGCTTTATATCGTGAATTTTTATCAGAATCAGAAGAATCGAGAGAGTATACTGGTGTTAAATTTAGACCAAGTGATACAAACCCTTCCTTTGCTAATGCTTTCATATTATCTGCAAAACCAACATCAAAGTATGTTGACAGACCAGTTCCTTGATATGAACCATGAAGGAAAATTACAAGGGGCAATTTATTACCTTCAGGAACAGTAATAGAACCATTATTATCATATGTTATATACTTTGAAGTACTTCCCTCATCTAGTATGTTATATATATTATGCGGAAACAAATATTTATCTTTGCCTAAATTGTAAACAGATACATCACTATACTTAGGTTTAGATGGATCAACAATAAGTTTATCCATAAGTCCAGACTCTACAGATGGAGATGTTTTCATTTTTTTAAAAATATTATAAGGTGCATAGATCTTATTATCTTTTTCATAATACTTATCTTTTTGCACTTTTCCATTTATACTAATTTGAGAGTTCTTTTTATTAAAAGTTATGATATCTTTGTCTTTCTCATTTGAAATTTTATATTGAAATGTGTTGTCTTTTTTATTATCTAATTTAACTCCACCTAATTTCTCCATAACTTCATTTAATGAAAAGTAGGGTTTATCAGAACCTGTGGGATTCTCCTGAAGCATATCCTCACCAATAATTTCAAAATCATCTCCCCCAATTATCAAAGACGCATATGTACTTGATGGTAAAAATACAAGTAGCATGGTAATACATAATAAACAAATAGATAGTTTTCTAGCTTTTTTTAACATTATTTTCTCCTCGTTATATATTATTTTAAATTTAGCACAGATTATGGTGGTGTTTCTAATCTACTTATAAAGTATAAAGCCTAGTTATATTGATTTTTTTTCTGAGATGTAACATTAATGTAAAATATAATAGTAATTTGAATAAATTTATTACAGAATAGGTGACATAGATTAAATTATTTTAAATTCTAATGATAACAACAAAATTAAGGAATATTTAAATCAGTACTGTAAAAAGCTAGTAATAAGTAAAATTTTAGGAGGCAAACAAATGATAAATAAAATAGGGAAAATAACAATTTACGTAAACAATCAAGAAGAAGCTAAAGAGTTTTGGACTAAAAAAATGAACTTTGTTATAAAATTAGAACAACCAATGGGTCCAAATATGACGTGGTTAGAAGTTGGACCTAGTGAAGACGAGTTTACGTCTTTTGTAATATACGAAAAACAATTAATGTTAACTCAAAAACCGGATGAGATTGTATCTCACCCAAACATAATATTAAGTACAAATGATATAGAAACTACTTATAATGAATTAAAATCAAAAGATGTTAATGTAGGAAAATTAATGATAATGCCATATGGAAAAATGTTTAATTTTGCAGATCAAGATAAAAATGAGTACTTAGTTAGAGAAGATAAATATTAAAAAAGTATAATTAGAGGAGTACCACATGATTTATAAGTTTGAAGCTGTAATAAGAAAAGTACCAGATAAAGATGCAGCCTTTATTGAAATTCCATTTGATGTGGAAAAAGAATTTGAAGCAAAGAGGGTTAAGGTAAAAGTTAAGTTTGATGACATAGACTATAGAGGTTCTATCGTAAGAATGGGACAAGAATGTTATATGATAGGCATAACTAAAGACATAAGAAATCAAATGGGAAAAGGTCCTGGAGATAGTATATTTGTTCAAGTTGAAAAAGATGAGGAAATTCGTGAAATTGGACTGCCAGAAGATTTTAAAAATGAATTATATCAAAATGAAGAAGCATTAAAGTTTTATAACAGCTTATCATATTCAACAAAAAGAAAATACTTTCAATGGATAACAAGCGCTAAAAAAGAAGAGACAAGAAGAAAAAGAATTGCTGATGCAATTTTAAAGTTAGAAACCAATACTAAGCTGTAAGGATATTTTTGAAGAATAAAAGGAAATTTATCCTAATTAAATAATAATTAAGAAAGCCCGCTCTTATTACGACAGAGTAGGCTTTTTATCAAAAAAATTCCAGTATATTATGTATTTTTGTTTTATATTTTAGAAACTTGAATTAAAATAAAGGTAAGGAAATATTATTAAAATTTAATAAAAAACTTTAGTTATTAAGACATTTAAATTAAAAGTAATAGCCTAGATAAATTTGGGTTATTACTTTTATTTGATATAAATTCAAAATACAAACGCATTAACCGTAATATGGTAGGGTGAATATATTAATTTATAGTATGGAGGAGTATATGTTGGAGGAAATATATAGGGATATAATTGAAGGTAGTCAAGATGCATATGTTTGTTTTGAAGTTAAAAATAGCAATGGAATATTAGACAAGATAAAAATTATAGACATGAATAAATCTTATGAAAAATTGTCAGAACAGTATGAAATAAATATATTAGACCTATTGCCATGGGAATGTAGGTCAACTATAAATTCTGGCGAGATACTTGATAAATCTAGTTTAAGTAAGAAATATTCATATGAACACTACATTGGTAAAAATGAATTGTTCATAAATGTAGACCTATATAACGGTAAAAATGACAGATTTTACTTAAAATTTAAGATATTAAGAACATTAAATATAGGAGAAGTAAGAATATCAGATATTATTAGAACTGCACCATTTTTTGCATGGATAAAAGATAAAGATGGCAAATATGTTGATGTAAATAATAAATTTGTAGAGTTAGCTAATCTAACATATAAACACATAATAGGAAAAAGGGATTATGATATTTGGCCTGAAAATACCGCACATCAATTTATACATGAAGATAAAGAAGTAATTGAAAAAGAAAAAAAGTGTGACTTTGAGAGTCAAGTTATATTAGCAGAAGATAAAGTTCAATATCTTCAAACTGTAAAGTGGCCTACAATAGGTGAAAATGGAGAAATTAAAGGTACTATTGGGTTGGGGCTAGATATAAATGAAAAAGTACAGCTAAGAGACGATATAAAAAAGAATGAACAATTTTTTCTAGAAATATCTAATAATATAGATGATGCAATAATAATAAGAAATAAAGAAAAATGTATTTATATCAGTAATTCGTTTGAAAAAATATTTGGATTTAACCCAGAACGTCTATATGAAGATATAACTTTATGGCACAATGAGTGGGAGAATATAGAATTAATAGATGGAAGTATAGACTACAACAATTTAGAAATTACCTCAAATATAGCTAGAGTTAGAAATGGTAAATTTGATAAGTGGATACAAAGTAGATTTGTACCTGTATTAGGTGGTAATGGACAAATAGTTGAAAAAATAGGCATAATAAGTGATATAACTGCACGTAAGAAATTAGAGGAGAAACTAGAATCTTTAAGAATGGATTTTTTTGCAAATGTATCTCATGAAATAAGAACACCAGTCACCTTAATATTGAGTTGTATACAATTATTATCAGCAAAAATTGATATGTTAGACAGTGAAGATCAAGAATACTTCTATAGATATACACATATTATGAAGCAAAATAGCTACAGATTATTAAAATTAGTAAATAATTTAATAGATACAACCAAAATCGATAGTGGTAACTTTACATATAATCCACAAAATCACGATATTATTAGCTTTGTAGAGAATATATGTATGTCTGTATCACAATTTGTGAATATGAACAATATGAATATAATTTTTGATACAGATACGGAAGAAAAAATAATTAGTTTTGATTTAGATAATATGGAGAGAATCATATTAAATTTATTATCCAATGCTATAAAATATAACAAAGCTAATGGAAATATTGAAGTTAATATAAATTGCAAGAATAATATACAAATAAGTATAAAAGACAATGGAATAGGAATACCTAAGTCAAAACAGGACAGAGTGTTTGAACGATTTGGACAAGTAAAAAATAAAATGAAGACAGAACATGAGGGAAGTGGAATAGGCCTTTTCTTAGTAAAGTCATTAGTTGAATTAAATGGTGGAAAAATAATACTTAATAGTGAGTTAAGTAAAGGAAGTGAATTTGTAATAAGTCTGCCGGACAGGATGGAAAATGACGAGGTAGCGGCTACAAAGATAGGTTTTACACAAGCAAAAATAGACAGAATGAATATTGAATTCTCAGATATATATGTATAAATAATTTACATACATAAATTAGGTGTGGAAATTTAAGCATGCCTAGTTTGATTATTTTAATATAAAATTAAGTTTATAAACATTTAAGATGATGAAAAAAATATAGATTAACAAAGATAAAAAACTATCAAGTTTATAGCTTGGTAGTTTTTTTTACAATAAATATCAAATAATACATAAAAAAATACTTAAACAACTAAATTCGACAGTACAAGACAATGGAAAATGCTACTATTGAAAGAAGATGAAGCAAATATTAGAATACAAATAGTTAAAAAAATAAACTATTATAAAGTAATAATAAGGATTCTAGTATAATACAAATAATTGTATTAAAATGAAGGAGTTACCAGCATGGATTATAAAAAGAATATTGTAAAAACAATTAGTTATTTATGGATAATAGGTGCATTTGTTTTTTGTACTATAAATCATTTGTTTGAATTTAGTATAGTGAACAAGTTTATTATAAATTCGTATATGCTAAGAGCATTGATAGTTATGATTATAATACCAGTAATTATTTTATTAGAAACAATAATTAAAGAAGAACTAGAAAAAAGGAAAGAAGAACATAATTCAAAGTTAAAAATTGGAGTTGTAATTACAATCATATCTTTAATTAGTTTTATATTTATATCTACGTCATATTATGAATGGAGTCATGGAGGCTCAGGTATCACAGATAATGAAATGAATTTCATGGGGTTGCTGTGTGTAATCGTCTTTACTATAGGAATAATCTTAATTAAATCACCAATCAAACAAATAAACAGAAAGTTAAAACCAATAATATTAAAAGAAGAGGGACAAGCTAAATCTGAGAAGGAGCAAGCTTCTTGGTATGGTGTAGAAAAATTAAAAAACTGTTGTCAAATGGAAATATACCAGATAACAAAAACTATAGGTTTAGTTTCAGATATTGCAGATAATCGAAGAGAATCCATAAAACAAGAAGATAATAGGCAAAGTTTAAATAATACTAAAATAAATGCAAGTTCAGATTTAATTAAAAAAGAAAATAGTTTTAGAAGGTTGCATAGTGAATTATCAAAAGCTGTAACTTCCAATATAATTTCAAAAGAAGCAATTTTTAGTGGTATGGAAATAATACAAACAAACTTAGTAATTAGTGAAACAGGAGCTAGAGAAATAACTGTAAAAGTAAAAAACAATACAATGTATCATATAGACGGAAGCATAAAAGCTATTTTCTATGATGAAAATAATAAAAAAATAGGGATTGCAAACTTAGTTCTGCCACATTTAGGTATAGTTGATGAAGGATATATAAAAGGCATTTGTACAGATACTGATGTAAATCAGGAATATAGTGTTAAATATGAGGCAAATAATTTATGGGTAATAGAGTCTCTGCCTAATGTTGATAATGAAAATTTAATGGAGGTTTTAAGAAAATCAAAAACTAAAAAGATAGATTTATCTTGGGCTAAAATTAGAGATACTAAAAATCTTAAAAAAATTATAAATGAAGATACAAATATATACTATGATAATGTAATTGATTTAGGAAATGTAGAATACTCAAACGATTTAATTAAGATATTTAAAAAAATAGAATTAATCGATTTAGACAATAATTATGAGATGAGAAGGGAAATTGCAAATATATTAGAAATTAGCGATATTAACTTTTCAACAGCATATAATCAATTAAAAAAATCTGATTCTATTAAAATTGAAGATGGATTTATAAAAGTAGTTAAATCAGATATAGAAATGACTGAAGAAGACTTTTGTAATCTAAAAAGTAAAATAAAATCTATGAGTTATGAAAAGTTATCAAAATCAAATAATAATATGAGAAAAATGCGTAACCGAACAGGCTCAAAATATAAATCAGGTAGACGAAAGTATGATTTAATTAGGTTTAATTATATTGGTAAAAAAATACAATTATCGGATAAATATGGAGAGCCAAATAAAAATGGTGTTTATGAAATAAATCAAAAAGCTAGTTTAAATAATTATTTAAATAAAGAAATTACTGATAGAGACAGTCTTTACTTCTTTTTAGAAAGAATAAAGTCCAATGGTATAGGAGTTAGATTAGCTCCAGAAGTAGTTAAATTAAGAAGGAAAATTGTTGAAGGTTCAATGACACCAGAGGAGGAACAAATCAAAATAGAAGAAATAATGATAAAGTTTAATTTCAAACAAATATCAAAAGTAAATGAAAATAATAGCTCTCACCAAACTATAGCACAACAGTTAAGGAATTTTAAATCATTATTAGATGAGGGAACAATAACGGAAGAAGAATTTAATAAACGTAAGAAGGAATTACTATAAGAATTGTGCTTATATGTAATTATTTATGAAGGGGCTGTGTAGCAATTTATAAAAAAATTGCCTTGCGCAGTCCCTTTAATTTTAATCATTGTATTTATACACACATAAATAATATTTTCATTGAAATTTCAACGTTTTTAATAACTAGAAAGAGCAATTTAAATAGAATAATATTTGTAATTGATTGAATATTAAGAGTCCATAGAAATTCAGGAAATAATCAGAAAATGTCGAAAATTGTTTACATTAATGAAAAACAATTATATAATTAAATAAAAAATATAACGAAATTGTAAGAAAGGAAGTTTTGTACAATATGGAATTAATAGGAATATTAATAATAATCGTCGGTTTTACATTAAAACTAGACACAATAGCTGTCATAGTAACAGCAGGGATAAGTACGGGCTTAGTAGCTCAGATGGGAATAGGGGAAATTTTAAGCACACTTGGGGAAGCGTTTATCACAAATAGAACGACGTGTTTATTTATGCTTACAGTGCCAATTATAGGACTATGTGAAAGATATGGATTAAAAGCCAAAGCAATAATGCTTATAAAAAAAGCAAGTTCTTTATCAACAGGAATATTATTAAGTGGATATACATTCGTAAGAGAATTAACTATAGGAATGGGAGTTACTCTTGGAGGTCATCCACAATTCGTTAGACCTTTAGTAAGTCCAATGGCAGAAGGTGCAGCAATTGCTAAATACAATGAGGTAGAAGAAGAAGATTTAGATAAAATAAAAGCTTATGCAGCAGCATCTGATAACATAGGTAATTTCTACGCTCAGAACATATTTATTGGGAATGCAGGAATACTTTTAGTTGCATCTACTATGGAAGGTTTAGGAATGCCAGTAGATACATTACAATTATCAAAAGTTGCAATACCAGTAGCAGTAATAGCTTTAGCAATGTGGATTGGGCAAAATATATTATTAGATAGAAAATTAAAGAAAAAATATGAAAATAGAAAGAAAAGTTCAGGAGGTGTAGCATAATGGATATGACGCAAGTTTCAAATATCTTATTAGAAGTATTTTACATTATGTTAGGCTTATACATGGGAATTACCATGGTATTTACTCTAAAAGATAAGAATCATAAAACGAGAATAGGTACAGCAATGTTTTGGGGTATATTAGCAGCAGTATTTATTGTAGGAAAATACATCCCAAGTACAATAGTTGGATTATTAGTAGTTGTTATAGCAGTTTTATCAGCAACTAAACAAATAAATATTGGAACGTTTAAACAACTAGATGAAACATTTACACAGTTAAAAGCAGAAAAGTTAGGTTTAAAAATATTTATTCCTTCTTTATCAATAGCAGTTATAGCTATGCTTGTAGCTCAATTCACATCTTTCTCTGGAACAGTAGCTATAGGAATATCATCTACAGTAACTTTATTAGTAACGTTTATGATAACTAAAGCAAAACCAAAAGAGCTATTGGAAGATACTAACAGAATGTATCAATCAATGGGTTCATTTACAATACTACCTCAACTATTAGCTTCACTAGGAGTATTATTTACAGCAGCAGGTGTGGGAGATAAAATATCTTCAATGATATCTGGTGTTATACCAAGTGGAAGTATATTAGCAGGAGTTATAGCATACTGTGTAGGTATGGCTGTATTTACAGCAATTATGGGTAATGCATTTGCAGCATTCTCAGTTATTACAGTAGGTGTAGGTATACCATTTGTATTTGCACAAGGTGGAGATCCAGCAGTTTGTTCTATACTTGCATTAACAGCAGGATATTGTGGAACGTTACTAACACCAATGGCTGCTAACTTTAACGTGTTGCCAGCTGCATTATTAGAACTTAAAGACAAAAACGCAGTAATAAAAGCACAAGCACCAATAGCTTTAACATTATTAGCAGTTCACGTTGTATTAATGTATACTTTAGGATTTTAATTAAAATAAAAGAGGACTCATGGAGGATTGACTATGAAAATATTATTAACTGGATTTGATCCATTTGGAGGAGAACCTGTAAACCCAGCTGAAGAAGCTGTAAAAAGAGTAAGAAATAATATAAATGGAGCTGAGATTATAAAAATAACTATACCAACAGTTAAAAATAAATCAGTTGCAGCCATAGAAAAAGCTATAGAAATGCATAACCCGGATGTAGTAATATCTGTGGGACAAGCAGGAGGAAGATTTGATATAACTCCAGAAAGAGTAGCTATAAATATGGATGATTTTAGAATAGAAGATAACGAAGGAAATCAACCTACAGATGAAATAATACAAGAAGATGGACAAGCTGCATATTTCTCTAATTTACCAGTAAAGGCTATGGTAAAACATATGAATGATAATAATATACCAGCTACTCTATCTAATACAGCAGGAACTTTTGTATGTAATCATGTAATGTACGGAATATTATATATGATAGACAAAAAATATCCAAATATAAAAGGTGGATTTATACACATACCTTATATGACATCTCAAGTTATTGATAAGAAAAACACACCGTTTATGTCTTTAGATGAAATAGTAAAAGGATTAGAGTTTGCTCTAGAAGCTTGTACTTTATATGATGAAGATGTAAAAGTAATAGGCGGAGAAATTTGTTAATGAAAAATACTAACTTTTTTGTTTATGGAAGTTTAAGAGAAGGATTCTTTAACTATGAGAAATACTTACAGGGGAAAGTATATGACCTAAAACCAGGGAAAATTGAAAATATGTCATTATATCATATGCCTTATAAAGGATATCCAGCCATAATACATGGTAATAATGCAGTTGTAGGTGAAATAGTAACTATAAATGAAGATGTTTATGAAGAAACTATGAAAGCAATGGATAAGATGGAAGGTTTCTTAGGATATGAAAATCCAGAAAATGAATATCATAAGGTACTTTTAGAAGTGGAAAATATTCATACTAAAGAAAAAGAAAAATGCTTTGTTTATTTTTATAATAAAGATAAAGATGACTTATTTAATAAAGAAGCATTATATATAAAATCTGGAAACTGGAAAGAATATATGTTATACCAGAACTTATAATAAAATAAATAAAAACCTTATGAGGATTTAATTCCATAGGGTTTTTATACAAAATAATAAAGTATAAAAAAATTAATAAAGAATCTTGACACACATAAAATATGAATATATAATAAAAACATAAATTAATTGAGTTAAATTAAATTGATATAAATTGGAGTTGGTAATTTGGATAAATATGAAGCGATAAAATTAGATAATCAACTATGTTTTTCTCTATATGCACTATCAAGAGAAGTTATAAAACGATACAAACCATTACTTGATAAGCATGGACTAACTTATACACAATATGTGGCCATGTTAGTAATGTGGGAAGAAGAAAAAATAGGCTTCAAAGAATTAGGAAAGAGATTACATCTAGATTCTGGTACACTAACACCTGTAGTAAAAAAATTAGAATCTATGGATTTAGTAATAAAATATAGAAATAAAGAAGATGATAGAGTAGTCACAGTAGAGCTAACAGAAAAGGGAAGATCAATGAAAGAGGAAATACTTGATGTTCCAGAACAAATATATACTCTATGTTGTGGTCAAGAGGTAGACTTATCTTGTGTAAAAACACAAATAGATAAATTGTTAAATATGTTAGACTAAAATTACTAAAAATAATAGTGAGTTAAATTCAGTAAAGAATTTAACTCTAAAATATAAAAAGATTGATTGAACTAAATTAAATTTGGGTAAATTACAGATAGGAGAAATTAATATGAGATTTTACGATTTTAAAGCAAATAAGATGAATGGGCAAGAAGTAAGTATGAGTGATTATAAAGGAAAGGTTGTATTAGTTGTAAATACAGCAAGTAAATGCGGATTAACTCCACAGTTTGAAGGTTTAGAAGCATTATACAAAGAGTATAAGAATCAAGGATTAGACATTTTAGGGTTTCCTTGTAATCAATTTGCAAACCAAGAAAAAGGAAGTAATGAAGAAATACACGAATTTTGTCAATTAAATTATGGAGTAAGTTTTACAATGTTTGAAAAAATAGATGTAAATGGTAATAATGCACATCCTTTATATAAATACTTAAAAAATGAAGCAAAAGGACTTCTAGGTAAAGAAATAAAATGGAATTTTACTAAGTTCTTAATAGACTCAGAAGGAAATGTAGTAAAAAGATATGCACCAACAGTAGAACCATTAAAGATCAAATATGATATAGAAAACTTATTAAAATAATCAGGAGGTACAAAAATGAGCGATAGAATAGATATAGCAATAATAGGAAGTGGGCCAGCAGGTGTATCTGCAGCTTTAAATGCAAGTATAAGAAAAAAAACATTTAAAATATTTGGTAGCAAAGAAATAAGTCCCAAATTAGTAAAGGCTCATAAAGTTAATAACTACCTAGGATTCTATGGTAAAAGTGGATTGGAAATAAGAGATGAGTTTGCTAAACACTTAGAATCAATGGACATAGATATAACAGAAGATAAAATAAATAACATATATTCAATGGGCGATTATTTTGCCCTAATGGGAACAAATAATAACTACGAAGCAAAGACTGTAATACTAGCAACAGGGGTAAACTTTGGGAAACCGTTAAAAGGAGAAGAAGAGCTTTTAGGTAGAGGGGTAGGATATTGTGCAACATGTGATGCTCCTTTATACAAAGATAAAGTAGTTACTATAATTGCTTATAACAAACATGAAGAGTCAGAAGCAAACTTTATAGCCCAAGTAGCTTCAAAGGTATACTACATACCTATGTACAAAGAAGAAGTCGAGGTAGATTCTTCAATAGAAATAATAAAAGATACTCCAGTAGAAATAGTAGGAGATAAGTTTGTAGAAAAACTAGTATTAAAAGATAGAGAAATAGAAACTGATGGTATATTCATACTTAGAGATAGCATATCTCCAGGTCAATTAGTACCAGGCTTACAATTAGACGGAAATCATATAGACGTAGATAGAAAAATGAGTACAAACTTAAAAGGGTGTTTTGCAGCAGGAGATATAGTTGGAACACCATATCAATATATAAAAGCAGCAGGAGAAGGTAATATAGCAGCCCTTTCTGCAGTATCTTACTTAGATGAACAAAGAAGAAATAATAAATAATAAATGGGAGAGATAAAAAATGGCTAAAATAGTTAATTCAAATGAATTTAAAGAAGCAATAAAAGAAGAAGGAATAGTCGTAGTAGATTTCTTTGCAAATTGGTGTGGACCTTGCAAAATGCTAGCTCCAATATTTGAAGAATTATCAAATGAAATGGAAGGAAAAACACAATTTATAAAAGTTGATGTTGACCAAAGTGTAGATATTGCAAGGGAATATGGAGTTCAATCAATACCGACAATGACTATCATAAAAAATGGACAGCCAGTAGAAACAATGGTTGGTTTCTTACCTAAAGATGTAATTAAATCAAATATAGAAAATTATCTATAAAATTAAAATATGCCCCAAAAGATTTTAACCCCCTTTTTAAAATCTTAATATATATAAGAACTATTAAGCTATTAGCTTGTTAGTTCTTTTTTTATCTAATTTTTTATAGTTCAAGTTATAATTTTACATTTAATATGAATAATTAAATCATAACAAATAACTTACTTTACTGGTTTACAAATACTCTAATGAATCTTTTAAGGGTTTGATATTACAGAATCAGACTTACATTATATATAATTATGGTGGGTATTATGTAAAAACATACCATTTATAAATACTTATATACTAATGATGGGGATTATAATCATGAGAAACTATAAAAATAAAAGATAATTATAATGAAAAACTTAAGCTTTTTAGATTATATTTATTCGAAAAAATTTAAATCTATAAATAAAATAGAAGTAAATTATATTAAGCAGATTAAAGATGAAATAGCAAATAATAATTACAATTCAGAACAATTAATTAGATTTATCCACATAAATATATAATTTACCATTGATACTGGGGATAAATAAAAAAGCAATAAAATATGATTTGTGGATAACGTTATCCTGATTAGATATACAAAAAAACGCTAAGTTTTATAAACTTAGCGTTTATTTTTTGTTTAGTTGATTTTCAACCCATAATAGCATATAGTCTCCAAGAGATTTGTTTGTGTAATAATATTGCAAAGATTTACTTTCAGAAGAAGAATCAGTAGCGTCTATAACTGATAACAAATACGAAAGTGACATACTATAAAAATTTAATGAATTTAAAAGTGCTAGTGATATAGGATTTTTTTCTATATCTCCACTTTCTGTTTTATGATATTCTGATAACTCTAACCTTAATTCTTTAATCTGAGATTTTATAAAAGAAGCATCTTTTACAAGAGGAGTTTTATCATCATTATTAGTTATTTTATCTAATGTGTTTGCAGCAAGTATATCTAATTGACTAGAAATACTTTGCAGTTGAGTTAAATATTTTTTTTCTTTATCAGCGGGTTGTTGATTACTAGATTCAAGTATAAGATTTTGACCATAAACTTTATTAAAGTTAAACCCTATACTTGTAAAAGTTATAGAAAAAATAAGCATGGATATAATTGCTTTTTTCATTGTTAATCCTCCATAATAAAAAAGTCTATTATTAATATTATTCATAATAATAGACTTTTTAATCATGTATAAATTTACCTTTTAATTTAGAATTATCTATTTACATATAAATTCTTTATTAACTATTTCAATCATTTTACTTAAAGCTTCTTCAATAATAAGTTCGCCCTTCTCTTTAGTACTTGTTCTACCAATAGATAAAAGACCAGACTGAGGTACTAAATCTTTTGGAATAGGATAAACTTGATAAGTAGGAACTTCATCGATTTTTTCATCGATTAATCTATCCATATGAACAAGATCAGGTCTAAATTTTAATATTAAAGAAGTTTCTGTAATAGCTGCATGCTCAAGTGCCCATCCTGGAAACTCAACTTCATCAAATATTTTATCAATAGTATTTTGAGTTATTAAATCCCACCAGCTCATCATTATGATTTTAGTATCAGCTGGCATATTTTTGCTTACTAAATCAATTGCTTCTAATAAGAAAGCTTGATTTTCAAAATGAGAGTTAACTAGTGCTATTTTACGAACACCATCTCTAATAAGCTCTTCTATTATATCTTTTACTAAATTTATTAAAGTTGTTCCATTTAAGTCTATTGTACCAGGGAATAATGGACCCCCACCAGAAGCTGGTTGTGATTTGTATCCATAATTTATAGACGGCATAACAATACCATTTACTTTATCACCTAAAAGGTTTGCAAAACCTTCTGATATAATAGTATCTGTAAATAAAGGTAGATGAGGTCCATGTTGTTCAACAGAACCTACAGGTAGTATTACCACATCTTTGTCTTTTCTTTCATTAAATTCATACCAAGTCATGTTTGCCACTAAAGTCATATATATCCTCCTAAATATATTTAAGTTTATTGTTTTTGTAATCTATATAATTTAAATAATCTCTTATCATAAGAGAATTAAGTAATTCGTTTTTGTATCTGGCATTTTCCAGATCATTTTTTAGCATTTCTTTAATTTTATTTAATCTATAAATTAATGTATTTCTATGAATAAATAATTCATGAGAAGTTTTTAATAAGTTACAATCATTAGTTAAATAGCACCTTAGAGTTTCTAGTAAGTTTAAATTACTGCTTTTACTAATTTCTATTAAAGGTGCTAAAGATTCTTCACAATAACCTCTTAGTTTATTTATAGAATTTACTTCAAATAAAATCTTATAAAATCCTAAAGTAGAGTAATCAATATAATTATCATTCCAATTGTTATATTCATAAAGTTCATAAGCTTTAATGGCGTCAGAATAACTATCTTTTATAGAAAGTAAACTTTTATATATATCACCAAATACTAAAAATATATTATTATTTTTGTTAAATTCATTATGAATATATTTTAAATTTGACTTTATCTCTAAGTATAAATCTTCAGAGTCTGTACCAATTATTATGATAATCTCATTATTTAAAACATCGATCATAAAAGTATTACAATTTGATGAAATCTTACTCTTAATTTTAGAAACAAGTTGATTAATATCAATAAGATTGATATTAGAAGTTTTAAAAATAGCGGAACAGTAAATTTTACTGCTTTTTATATTATATAGTCTTATAAGTTCATGAATTTTTTCCATATTTAAGTCTTTATTAAAGATAAGTTCTTTTAAAAGTTCTTTTTCAGTATTAGATTTAAAATTTTCTTTCATTATATAGTTTGAAATTGATTTACTAACATCTACAATCTTTAAATTCCAAGGCATTTTAAATAAGGGTAAATCTATTTCATCACATAAATTGATTATATGAGGAGAAATATCTTTTATAAATTCATCACTTGTCAAAATTACTAATCCAGAGATTGATTTTTCCCTACACTTATATATTAGATTAATTAGTTTGTCCTCATTTAAATCCATTCCCATTCCAGTTAAGAAAAGTAGCTCACCACCATTTATCCATTTATAAAAATCTATAGATTGGCATATATATGGCCAAGTTACTGTTTTGTATAAGCCATTTTCACCTGCTAACAATTTTATATTTTTGAATATTTCTAAATTTAATAAATCCTGACAGTTAATCATAAGGGTTATGATTCCTTTCTTGTTATAATAATAATATTATTATAACAAAAACTGTCTATTAAATAGAGATTATGTATACTCATGCTATCATAATAATAAGTTTTTAGTCATTGTACTTAAGATACAATTTCATTATTATTTTATGTGCATAGAATACTACATTTGAGTTAGCATTTTCTTTTGATTTTTGGGAAATAATATAAAGAAACATTTCTAAGGAGGGTAAAAAAATGCAAAGTGGAGATTTAAGCTGTAATGTAACAAATTGTGCACATAATTTTGGTTATGAATGTAAAGCAGGTGCCATAAATGTAGGTGGACATAGTGCTGTGGAAAATTTAGATACTACTTGTACAACTTTTGTAGATAAAGCAAAAAGTAGCTTTGTGAATAGTATAGATGCTCTAAATACAGATGTATGTAATATAAAATGCGAAGCTCATAATTGTGTACATAACGAAAATAAAGGATGCCATGCAGATAATGTTCAAATAGATGTTCAAAATGCATGTTGTAATACATTTGAATGTGAGTAACAAAATAAAGGTATTATCAATTTTATTATTGATAATACCTTTATTTTGTTAAAATAAGTTTATAACATATTTAATATTTACTAAAATGATAAACGAGCAACTATTTTAAAATAGTAAAAGTTTTATTATTTAATTCAATTAAGCCATCATTTTTCATATTAGATAATTCTCTCATTAGTGAACATCTATTTACACCCAAATAATCAGCAAATTTCGATTTGCTAAATGGTATTTGAACTTTGTTAGAATTGCACTTATCTGACTCATTAATTAAAAAGGTCATTATTTTTTCACGAATATTTTTCTTTGATAATACTTCAAGTTTATCTATAAATAATAGATTATTTTTAGCAATTTGGTTAAGTAAATTTTCTCTAAACAAAACTCTACATTCACAAGTATTTCTACAATTATTAGTGCTATATTTTTTATGAAAAGGAAGACATAAAATTTTACACTTTGTAGAGCATTTGTAGGTATATGGACTTATGGAAGGTGTGTCTAAAATCATTTGTTCACCGAAGAAATTCCCTAAATAAAAATCTAGTATATATGCATTATTTCCAAAGATATCTACTTTTTCTATGCAAACACTACCTGAGATTATTATGCATAAAAAATTTATCTCATCTCCTTGGAAATAAATAACTTCATTTTTTTCATAAGACTTATAATATGCGCCACAACAGTTTAAAAGATGTTCTAACTGATCTAATGGGAATTTTGAAAATATATTAAATTTAGTCAGCAAATTTATATCACTAGATATATCAATCATCATATTCACCACCTATTTGATTAAATGCCTTACTAATTTAAATATTATATTAACTTTCGTTAAAAAACATCAATTTTTTTGAAAAATGATAAAAGTGTTACATTTGCAACACACAAACTTAAATAGTTAAATTATTATTAATATTAAATGATGTTATTAAAAAAATATAATCTGAAAATTTAATGATGAAATAATCTCTAGCCTGAAGGCTAAAAAATTGTTATGAAGACGCTAACTTAATGGCGTCTTTTTTTATTATATGGAGGGGTTAAATGGAATTAGATAATATTCGTAATAAGTGGAAAAATAGTGATTTTAATAAAAAGGTGAGTGTAGATTTATGGGATTCTATGGCAGAAAGTTTTAATAAGTTTACGGTACCTACAGTAGAAGATAGTCAATTTTTAAAACTTGTATCAGAGAATGATATGATAAATTCTAATTCTCAAGTTTTAGATGTGGGTTGTGGTAGTGGAAAGTATTCCATTGCTTTATCTAATTTGTGCGAAAATATTATAGGGATTGATTTATCACCAAAGATGATTGAAAATGCAAATAATAATAAAGAAATATATAAAGCAAGTAATGTGGAGTTTTACTGTGAAGACTGGAGTAGCTTTGATCTATCAAAGCATGAATTTAACAATAAGTTTGATTTAGTTTTTGCTCATATGACACCAGCTATAAATAGTGCAGAAACTTTTGAAAAGCTATCAAAGGCTAGTAAAAAATACTGTGTATTGTGTAAGTCTACAAGAAGAAATGATCCAGTGTCTGATAAAGTAAAAGAACTTGTAGGTATAAGTAAAAACAAAGAAAGTTATGATATGGACGTTGCCTATGCATTTGAGATGTTATGGCTAGAAGGATATGAACCAAAGGTGGAATATGAAAAACAAGTATGGCATATGGAAAAAACACTTGAAGAAGCTTTTGGATTATATATAAACAGAGTTAAATCATACAAGGAGATCACTTTAGAGGAAGAAAAAATTATTAAAAAATATTTAGAGTCAATATGTAAAGATGGAATAGTTGGTGAAAAAGTAAATACAACTATAGCGACTATATATTGGCAAGTATAGGAGGATATAAGATGAAGAAAGAATTATGGGAAAAAGCAGTAGGTTTTCATGGACATGAGTGTCCAGGTCTTGCAATAGGAGTAAGAGCATGTGAGGTAGCAATGGAAAAGATGGGTATTGGATGTGCAGAAGATGAGGAAATAGTTTGTATTACAGAAAATGACGCTTGTGGAGTAGATGCAATTCAATCTTTATTAGGGTGTTCCATAGGTAAAGGAAACTTGATTTATAGAGGAACAGGAAAACAAGCATTTTCATTTTTTAATAGAAAGAATGGTGAAAAATTACGTCTTTATTTTAAGGGAGTAAGTCATACAGACGATAGACAAGAAAAGCAAAAATTTATTTTAGAAGGACCTATAGATGAAGTATTTGATTTTTCTGTACCTAAATTTGATTTACCAGAACAAGCACGTATTTTTACTAGTATAGAATGCCAATGTTGTAAAGAAAAGGCACCAGAGCATAAAATACATTTACAAGGTGGGAAAGTTGTATGTGAAGATTGCTTTAATCCATATAATAGAGGATGGTAAAAGTTAAAATATACAAATGTAAAAGATAAAAAAGGGGGATAAAAATGAAAATTATTAAACGTATTTTACCTATGTTACTTATATTAATGTTGGCTATTACAGGATGTAGCCAGACTTCCAATGAAAAAGAAAAAGATGAATCTAAAACAAAAAAAATAACAGATGTTTTAGGAAGAGAAGTAGAAATACCTAGCCAAGCGAATTCTATTGTGGCCTTAGGTGCTGGAGCTTTAAGAATGGTATGTTATATGCAAGGAAGTGATAAGGTAGTAGGGGTAGAAAATTTGGAAAGTGAAATAGCTATTTCTAGACCATATAGTTATGTTTATCCAGAACTTGCTAAATTACCTGTAGTAGGTGAAGGAGGAAGTAATGGTAGCACTGCTTATCAAGAAGAAATAATAAAAGCAAAACCAGATGTTATCATAGCTGCTTATGATAAAGATATGGCACAAGATCTTACTGAAAAAACTGGAGTTCCTGTAGTTGCAGTTTCTTATAACGGTATATTTGATAAAAACATGGATAAATCATTGGAATTAATAGGTGAAGTTATTGGAAAACAAGATAGAGCTAAAGAATTAATTACATATATGGATGAATTAGAAAAAGATTTAAATGATAGAACTAAGGATATAGGTGATAAAAATAAGCCAACAGTATACACTGGTGCAGTAAGTTTTAGAGGAGAGCACGGATTTGAAGGAACTTACGGAAAATATCCTCCTTTTGAGGCAATAAATGCAAAAAATGTGGTAGATGAAACTAAGAAAGAGGGAGCTTTATTAGTAGATTTGGAAAAAGTGTCTACATGGGACCCAGATATAATATTCTTAAATCCTCAAAATATGAAATTAGTAAATAAAGATTATAAGAAAAATCCTGATTTTTATAATTCTTTAAGTGCTGTAAAAAATAAGAAAGTTTATTCTCAGCCATCTTATAACTGGTATACAACTAATGTGGAAATTGCCATTGCAGATGCTTACTATGCAGGTTCTATAATATATCCAGAACAATTTAAAGATGTAAATGTTGAAGAAAAAGCTGATGAAATCTACCAAAAGTTTTTAGGTAAAAAGTTATATAGTGATTTTGAAAAAGAAGGATTAGGATTTGGGCCTATTACTATTGGAGAGTGATTGGATGTTAGCAATTAAACAGCATGGAGTATTAAATGACTATAATCAGTATGTTTATAAAAAAAGATTAATATTATTTATTATATTTTTACTTACTGCTGGAATGGGACTATATGCAATCAGTGTTGGTTCATCTAATTTGTCTGTAATAGAAGTAATAAAAACTCTTGTAGGACAAGGCAGTAAACAGAGTAATATGCTTTTATACAATATAAGATTACCACGAGCTGCTATGGCAATAGTATCTGGAGTAGGATTGGCTATTACAGGATGTGTAATGCAAAGTATTTTGAAAAATCCTTTAGCATCAGCATCAACATTAGGAGTATCTCAAGGAGCAGCTTTTGGAGCAGCTCTGGCTATTGTATATTTTGGAGCAGGTTCTATACAAAGCAATACAGCGGATGCTGTAGCAATAAGTAATCCTTATATGACAAGTATATGTGCTTTTATTGGATCTATGGGAGCTACAGCTGTTATTTTATTACTTTCTAGATTTAAAAAAGTAACTCCTGAAACAATGGTCCTTGCAGGCGTTGCCATAAGTTCATTATTTTCTGGAGCGACAGCTTTAATTCAGTATTTCGCCAATGATGTTCAGGTTGCAGCTATAGTATTTTGGACTTTTGGAGATTTAGGAAGGGCTTCATGGAGAGAAATATTAATTGTAACGGTAGTATCTGGACTCGCACTTATATATTTTATGTACAATCGTTGGAACTATAATGCATTAGAAAGTGGAGAGCAAACAGCAAAAGGATTAGGAGTAAATGTACCGACTATGAGAATTGTAGGTATGGTAATAAGCTCTTTGACAGCATCGGTTATTGTGTCTTTTGTTGGAATAATTAACTTTATAGGTTTAATAGCGCCTCACATAATGAGAAAATTTGTAGGAAACGACTATAGATATTTAATACCTGCATCAGCCATATTGGGAGCATTCTTATTGTTATTTAGTGATACTATAGCTAGGATGGTTATATCTCCAATTATTTTACCAATAGGAACAATAACATCTTTTATGGGAGCACCACTATTTTTATATATTTTATTTAAAGGGGTTGAAAAATAATGATAAAAATAGATTCCTTAAAATTTTCATACAAACATAATGCTAAGATTTTAGATGATATAAAGTTTGATGTGGAAAATGGAGAGTGCATAGCAGTACTTGGTAATAATGGAGCAGGAAAAAGCACCATGCTAAAATGTTTAAATAGAATAATTTCTCCACAACAGGGAAGTGTTTATGTGGAAGAAGAAGATGTGCTTCAGCTCAAACAAGGAGATATTGCAAAAAAGATAGCTTATGTAGCTCAAAAAAACGAAGCCACTAAATTTACTGTATTTGATGCTGTATTATTGGGGAGAAAGCCCTATATAAAAGTTAGCGAAACTAGAGAAGATATAGAAATAGTTGAAGATGTAATAAAAAGAATGGGGTTAGAAGATTTTTCATTAAGATATTTAGATGAACTTAGTGGAGGAGAGTTACAAAAAGTAATGCTAGCGAGAGCTTTGGCACAACAGCCTAAGGTTTTATTACTAGATGAGCCAACAAGCAATTTAGATTTAAAAAATCAACTTGAAGTATTGAAAACTGTTAATGAGATAGCTCATGAAAATAATATTTCTGTAATAATTGTAATACATGATTTAAATTTAGCATTAAGATATTGTGATAAATTCATATTTTTAAAAGATAGAAAAATATATAATTATGGCGGCATAGAGATAATGTCTCCTGAAAATATTGAAGAGGTATATAAGGTACCTGTAGAAGTAAAAACTTATAATAATAAAAGTATAGTTATACCTTTAATATAAAAATTAGTTAAAAATATTGTATTATGAGGTAAAAATTATGTTTATACTAAACTTAATATTTTATTAAGATTTAGTTAATAAATGGATAAGTCTAATAGTGTAAAATAAAAGTGTATTAATTAGGAAATATAGTTATAATTAATACTTATAAATAAAAAGTATAATATTCTTCAGCATTTGGTGACTGTAGAATACTATATAAGGAGAGACAGTATGAAACATAATATTAAGATTTTTTTCAGCATAATTTTATTAATTTTACTTTTAGGAATGATAGGTGCAATAGGACTTAATAAGCTATTTAATACAGAATATAGCTCATTAAATGACATGGATAAGAATATGATAAAGCAACTATCACAAGTTTATAAAACATATGATAATAATTCGAAGGATATATGGAAAGAAGGATATAATTTTAATAATATACCACTTGTATTAACTCCAGTAAACAAGGATAGAGGAATGTTACATGCATACTCATATGTTGTAGGAGTTGATAAATTAGAAAATTCAATATTCTCTAAAAAAATAGAAGTTCCTAAAGAAATGAATTTACCACCTATTTATAGAGTATCCTTCTTATCTCCATATCTACTTAAGACATGGATGCCAGTAAATTTTCTTTTTTCAGAGATAGGAAATCAACATGTTACTCTTTTTAAGTATAATCCTTTGAATGCTAAAACAATGAATACAGAAAAGTCATTTAAATATTTTTTAATGCATGAAGTATTTCATGAATATAGACAAGTGCATCTGTGGAAAAATGTAGATAACTTATCTTCTAATATTTTTATAGACAAAAGAAATAAAGATCAATATCAACTTTTATTATTAGAGTTTTCTATTTTGGACAAAGCTAATGAAATAAGTAATAGAGATGAATTAATAAATGTTTTAAATGATTATGTTACAGTAAGAGAACATCGTTACGATAAATTTCCAGATATGAAGCAAGAAAAGCAAGTTGAAACATTAGAAGGATGTGCTCAGTATGTAGAATATAGCTATGCTAGTTTAGTTGGAGATACTGTAAAGCCACCATTCACTGTAGATGGAAAAGTATTAGGATTTAAAGATGTATTTACTAAAGAAACATTAGATAATTTTGTTAAAGGTTCTGGACTAAATGGATTCATGGATAAAAACTTATATTACTATGTAGGTTCATTAGAAGGAGTGCTTTTAAATAAGTTACATATTAATTGGAAAGATAGGGTAGAAAGTAATGAATTAATTTATGATGTCATGAAAGAGGAAATATATAAACTGGCAAATGGCAAAGTAGACAACATCGACCATATTAAAAATGAATATGATTATAATAATTTCAGTGATGAAGCAGAAGTTATTATAAATAATTTATAAGCTAAAGGTTTATACCTTTAGCTTATTTTTTATTTTACAGAAAATATATAAAAATCATATTAACCAATAATTAACAAAAAAAGATAAAACCTTACAAGAATTTAATATATACCTAACATTTGATTGTTAACATATAAATGTAATAAAAATATTGCATGGGAAAAGGGAATTAAGTATGAAAAAGAATATAATAAAAAATCCTTTAATAGCTGCCGCAAGATCTGAGAATCTAGATAAAGCTGTAAGATCTAATGTTTCAGCAGTTATATTAATGGAAGTAAAATTAAGTTACTTAATAAAAGAAGAATTTAAGAAAAATAATGACAATAAACCTATATTTATACATTTTGATTTATTAAGAGGTCTTTCAAATGATGTTGAAGCAGTAAGGTTTATTAAAGATAATATAAACCCAAAGGGAATAGTATCAACTAAAAGTACAGTATTAAATGCTGCTAAAAAAAGAGGGCTAATGACAATACAACGAATATTTTTAATCGACAGCAAATCTCTGAAAAATTCTATAGCAAGTATTATAGAAAATGATCCAGATATGGTAGAAGTTATGCCTGCTTTATGTGGAGAAATTGTAAATAAATTAAAAAAAGAAATAAATAAACCAATTATTCTTGGTGGATTGATAGATAAAGAAGAACAAATCATTGAAGGCTTAAGATGTGGGGCTGATGCCATATCATTTAGTAAGGAAGCATTATGGAATATGAAAATAGATAAGGAAATAATTCAATAAAAATTATACGGATAGATTTATTTAGCGAAGACATCTCTTTGGTCACATGAGCAAAGCGAATTTTATGATTAGTGGTGGAGACTGGAGAAAACCGTTAATTGTGAAATAAGTAAGAGAGGAGGTTAACTTTACAATTTTTAGTTAAAGGAGTTTTGCATGAGTATAAAAATGGTAGTATCCGATTTAGATGGAACTTTATTCAATAGTGACTGTGATGGATATGAGGTATCAAAAGAACTTATATCTAACGTGGAAGAATTTAAAAGCAAGGGAAATATATTTACTATAGCTACAGGAAGACCTATAGAGACAAGTATAGAAGTAGCTAGAAAAGTAGGTATTAATGCACCTTATATAACTTATAACGGAGCTAAAATAATAGATATAAAAGGAAGAAAAATTTATTCGGAGGTTTTTTCATTAACTGAAATATTATCTTTTTTAAGAAAAATTGAAAAATTTGGTGCTTCAATAATATTTTATGTTAATGGGAAAGTGCTTTGTTTCAAATATACAGAAAGAATTGCTGTATATGAGAAAAAAGAAATTACAAAGTGTGAAGAAGTAGATGAATCTTTGTTTGAAACGGATATAAAAGTAAACAAAGTATTAGTAATTGGAGATGTAAAACGATACAAGAAGGCTTGGAGCAATCTAGATATCTCCATAAGAGAGAAATTTAAGTATGTGATTTCGGAAGACGATTATTTTGAAATAGTTCAAAGTAATATATCAAAAGGAAAAGCATTGAAGATATTAAAAGAACATTTAAGCATAGAAAATCTGGAGATCATAGCTATTGGAAATCATATGAATGATAAAGAATTGATTGAAGTAGCTGATATTGGTTTTGCTGTTAACAATGCAGTAGATGATCTAAAAGAAATAGCCGATTATATAACAAAAGAAGATTACGAGAATGGTGTTATAGAAATACTAAAAAAATTCATGTAATAATTAGGAGAGAGAAAATGAATAAAAAATTAGTTAAAATACTTTCTTTAGTTAGTGTATTATCATTATTTACTGTTGGATGTAATAATGGTGGAAGTAGTGCACAATCATCTGATAAAAAAGTAAAAATAGAGTACTGGCATGTGAATGCTGAAACTCAAGGTGGCAAAAGTGTAGATAAATTAGTTGAGGAGTTCAACAAACAAAGTGACACAGTAGAAGTAGTAGCTAAATACAATCCAGATATGTATAAGGGATTATTACAAAACTTTCAAGCTGAAGCAGCAACAGGCTCTACACCAGATTTAATACAAGTTGGTTGGTCATTTTTAGATTATTTTTCAAATAATTTCGCATACACAAAATCTCAAGACATAATAGATAAATATTTTCCAGAGGATAAAACATTTTTAGAAGATAACTTCTTACCAAATATTTTAGATCTTGCTAAAAACAGTGAAGGAAGTCAAGTTGGTATACCTTATTCTTTAAGCACACCAGTATTATACATAAATAAAGATATATTAAAAGAATGTGGATTGGATGAAAATGGTCCAAGAACTTGGGAACAAGTTCAAAAATTTGCTAAAACGATAAAAGAGAAATCTAAAAAATACGGTGTTTATATACAAGAACCAGCTGATAACTGGGCGACACAAGCTTTATTAGAAAGTAACGGAGCTAGGATGATAGCTGATGGAAAAGCGACATTTGCATCTGAAAAAGGTATAGAAGCATATGAAGCTTATGCAGATATGGTTAAAAATGAAGAAGCATTACATATATCGTGGGATGAAGGTGTTCAATCGTTTATAAATGGTGAAGTAGGTATGTTATATACCACAATTGCAAGAAGAGCAAGTATACAAGAAGGTGCATCTTTTGATGTGGCAGCAGTTAATTCACCAGTTTGGGAAGGTGAAGATGTAAGATTACCAGCAGGTGGATGTTTCCTTGCAATTACAGCCCAAGATGAAGAAAAGCAAAAAGCAGCATGGGAATTCCAAAAATACTTATATAATGTAGAGTCTATGGCTGAATGGACTATAGGAACTGGTTATGTGCCTCCAAGAAAAGATGTGGCAGAAGCTAAAAACGGATTAAAAGATTTCTTAAAAGAAAATGAAATGATGAAAGCAGCTACAAGTCAAATAGAAGGTGTTGTATCTTGGACATCTTTCCCGGGAGATGCTGGTCTTGAAGCAGAACAAATATTGTTAGATACAAGAGATCAAATTCTAGGTGGCAAAATATCAGCTAAAGATGGATTAACAGATGCACAAAATAAAATTAATAAATTACTAGAGAAACAATAAAATTCATTTTGATAAAAGGTAGAAAAATAATTTCTACCTTTTATTATAAAGATATAAATAAGGAGACATTAAATGAGTAAAAAAAGAAGTATTTACAAAATCAAAGATAAATTAACTCCCCACTTGCTTATATTGCCATCAATTTTAGCTTTTGCATTATTTATGTTTTGGCCATTAATCAGAACTATATATTTAAGTTTCTTTTCATGGAATATGGTTAAACCAACAAAAATTTTTGTAGGATTAAATAATTATATTGAAATATTTAATAATCCTCTAACTTATAAAATTATGGGAAATACATTTTTATATATATTAATATTACTTTTAATAAACTTTGTGGCTCCATATATACTATCATTTATACTTTCTGTAGTAATAACAAAGGCAAAAGGATTCTATAAAAGTATTATATTTCTACCAAGTGTAATTTCTTTAGTAGTAGGTTCTATATTATATCTATGGATTCTTAATCCTATTTCTGGACCAGCAGCAGTAATTGCAAATTGGTTTGGAATAACATTACCTGTATGGACCAAAACAGACGGATTAGTAATAGTCATATTAAGCATAATTACAAGTTGGAAAATTTTTGGATATAACTTTATTGTTGTTCTGGCTGGGGTATCAGGTGTATCTAATGAAGTTATAGAGGCAGCAAAACTAGATAACATTCCAATGTATAAGATATTCATAGACATAATAATACCAATGAGTAGTGCAACAGGAATTTACGTATTGATTATGACGATAGTTCAAGGATTACAGTATGTGTTTACTCCTATAAAAGTTATTACTCAAGGCGGGCCAAACTATGCAAGTTCCAATGCTATTTATAATGTTTATCAAGAAGCTTTTGTATTATATAAGACGGGCACAGCATCGGCATTTGCAATAATAACGATGGCATTATTCATAGTATTGTTAATTTTAGAGTTCAAGTATGTAGAAAAAGGAGTGCACTATGAAAACTAAATTCAATTCAGAAACAAAATATCACATAATTTTAGGTATATTTGTGATAATATCCCTTTTTCCAATAATATTTGCCATATCAAGTTCATTTAAAAGTTTAGGAGAAGCATACAATAATGTATTGGGGCTTATACCAAACGAACCAACATTAAACAACTATATAGAAGTATTTAAAAGACTACCTTTTATAAATATAACAGGAAATACTTTTTTTATAGCTACAATGGTTACATTATTTAAGGTTACAACATCTGTTTTAGCAGCATATGCATTTGTATACTTTGATTTTAAATATAAAAATATTTTGTACTTTGTAATAATAAGTACCATATTCATACCCTTTACGGTGACTATGATACCAAATTATTTAACCATATCTCAGTTAGGTTTGAGAGATAGTTTATGGGGAGTTATATTACCTCAGCTAAGTGATGCCACAGGAATATTTTTACTTAGACAGTCTATGAAGACTATACCTAAATCGCTTATTGAAGTTACAGAAATAGAAAAGATAAGTCATTTTAAAAGAATGAGAGATATTATAGTTCCAATGGTCAAACCAGCAATAATTTCAACAGGAATAATGTTCTTTATAAACTCTTGGAATGAGTATGTTTGGCCAGTATTAATATTAAAGACTAAGGAAAACTTTACGCTACCTTTAGCCCTGCAGCTATTTATAAGTGCAGAAGGAGGAACTGATTTTACTGTGGCAATGGCAGTATCAGTTATAACAATGATAATACCTTTAATACTATATATAATATTCCAAAAACATATTATAAATACTTTTACATCATCTGGAATAAAGGGATAGGAGAGAATTATGAAAGAAATTGTATTTGAAAATATATGCAAAAATTATGGTAAAACACAGGTTGTAAAAAATTTAAACTTAACTATAAAAGAAGGGGAAAGATTAATTATACTAGGTCCATCTGGCTGCGGTAAATCTACTATTTTAAGAATGATAGCTGGCTTAGAGAAACCCACATCAGGAAAAATATATATAGATGGTAAATGTGTAAATGAAGTAAAAAGTGGCGATAGAAATATTGCTATGGTATTCCAAAACTATGCATTATTTCCTCATATGACAGTAAAAGAAAATATAATTTATGGACTTAAAGCTCATAAAGTTACTAAAGATGATATAGAGAAAAGATTAAATGCGGCAGTAAAAATGTTAAAATTAGAAGGCTTAGAAGAACGTAAACCTAAGGACTTATCTGGTGGTCAACGTCAAAGAGTTGCCCTTGCTAGAGCTGTAGTAAAAAGAGGTGACTTCTTCTTATTGGATGAACCTTTATCAAACCTTGATGCTCAATTAAGAGGTCATGCTAGAAAAGAATTGGTAAAAATTCACGAAACATATAAGCAAACTTTTATATACGTAACTCATGATCAAGTGGAAGCAATGACTATAGGAGATAGGATTGCTTTAATGAATAAAGGTGACTTGCAAATGCTTGATACGCCACAAAATGTATACAATAAACCAAGTAATATATTTACTGCTAAATTTATAGGTTCACCATCTATGAATATATTTGATGTTGATTATAAAAATGGATTTATAAATTTAGATAATCAAACTATAGATATACCAAATAGTTGGATTAAACTTATAGAGTCAAATCAAATAAGTCATCTTTCTTTTGGAGTTAGACCAGAGCACGTTGAGTTATCTAGGATACAGGCAGTAAACTCATTTAAAGGAGTTGTAAAATATATTGAAGACTATGGAAATAAAATAGGTGTATATTTTGAAATAGAGGGCAAAGAAGTAATAGCATTAGTGGATGATGATGCATTTAAAAACGGTGATGAAATCTACTATAAACCTAATTTTAAGAAAATACATTTATTTAATAGAGAAACAACAACGTCAATAGGATACCCAGAGGAGATATAGGATGAATATTTATATAAGTACAAACATGTATAAAGTAAATCAGCTGGATGAAGTATTTAATATACTGGAAGCTATTCAATACGAAGATATGGGGATAGAGTTATTTACAGAATTTAATGATAAGGAATTTGTAGAGATAGTTAATAAAAATATTAATAGATTTAAAAAATATAAAATTTCATTACATGGTCCATATTATAAAACTGAACACTCTGCACAAAAAGGTTCTGCTATTTATAATAAATCAAAGGCGTATTTTATGGATACTTTAAAATTATCTAAGGAGTTAAACAGTTCATATATTGTTTATCATCATAATAATTGTAAAATATATGATAAAGAAAAAATGATTAATAACTCTAAAATAAATTTAGAAGAATTAAATGAATTATCTAAATATTATAATGCCAATATAGTAATAGAAAATGCTGGTGTAATATCCAGTCAGAATATGTTGTTTGATCAGGAAGAATTTATTAAGATTTGCAAAGAAAGCAATAATGATGTATTAATAGACATTGGCCATGCCTTTGCAAATGGATGGGATTTAGAGTATGTAATTAAAGAGTTAAAAGATAAAATAGTGTCTTATCATCTACATAATAATGATGGTGATAGAGATAGCCATGATTCAATAAGTTATGGAAAGCTAAGTATGGAAAAGTTTATTGAAATATATAAAAAATACACTAATAAAGCAGATTTAGTTTTAGAATATAGCAAAGATTATAGAGATAAGGTTAATATTTTAATTGAAGATATAGCTTATATAAAATCTAAAATTTAATAATAAATGAGAAGGCATTGTTAAAGAGCAATGTCTTTTTAGTATGAAGCTAATTTGGTAGAAGGTATTTAATAATTTTACAGTTCATGTGAAATTAGTGTTAAAATGTATAAATAATATAATTATAATGAAAAATAGATAGCACATTTATTATATGGAGGAAATTATGAATATTTTGGATATAGGAATAGATATTGTGGAAATTGGAAGAATAAAACAGTATATGAACAAAAATGAAAACTTCTTAAAAAAATTATTTACAGAAAATGAAATAAAACTATTTAAATCAAAAGGATATGCTTCGCAGACGGTAGCTGGAAATTTTGCGGCTAAAGAAGCTATAAGTAAATCTCTTGGACTAGGCATAAGGGGTTACGACTTAAAAGATATAGAAGTTTTAAGAGATGAATTAGGAAAGCCTATAGTAATAACACATAATAACTTAGAAGAAATATGTAGAAATTACAATGTCCTAGAAATAAAAGTATCAATATCTCATGGTCAAGACTATGCTATCGCCAACGCTATGACTATAATAAGAGAAAAATTTATGTAAAAGAGGTTGACTTATTCCTTTGTATGTAATATAGTTTGAATATCAAAATAAAAGCTGGATTATTAATTTATTAATAACTTTAGATTATTTTGAATATTATATTTTGATAATCAAGATATTTTAAATTCAAAGATAAAAGAAGGAGAAATCTATGAAAGAGGTAATTATAGAAGGTTTAGGAAAATATACACCTTCCCATTTAGTTACTAATGATCAGTTAAGTGAAATCATTGATACTAGTGACGAATGGATTTATTCACGAACTGGCATAAAAAGTAGATATATTTCTAAAGGTGAAGATACATCTGATATGGCAGCGAAGGCTGGTAAAAAAGCTTTGGAAAGTGCAAATATAAGCCCATTGGATGTGGATTTGTTAATAGTTGCAACTTGTACACCAGACATGTTTACTCCATCTACTGCATGCATAGTTCAAAGTATTATAGGTGCTGAGAATGCCCTTGCCTTTGATATAAGTGCTGCTTGTTCTGGATTTATATATGGATTAGATGTGGCTAAAGCTATGATGGCATCAAATAATTATAAACATGCCCTAGTTATAGGAGCTGAAAATCTTTCAAAGTCACTTGACTGGGAGGATAGATCCACATGTGTATTATTTGGTGATGGTGCAGGAGCAGCTGTTTTGTCAAAAAGTTATAACTTAGGTCTTATGAGCTCTTTTTGCAAATCAGTAGGAGAAAAATATAAATGCTTAACAATTGGAGGTAATGATGTAGATAGCCCATTTGTAGAAAGCAAAACTATTAGACATTCTAAATTAAGGATGGATGGCGGTGAAATATTTAAGTTTGCTACTTCTGTCATAGTAAATTCAATTAATAAAATATTGGAAGAAAATAATTTAGATATTAATGATATTGATTATATAATTCCACATCAAGCGAATATAAGAATTATTCAATATTCTGCTAAAAGGTTAAAAGTTGATATGAATAAGTTTTATATGAATATGGAGGAGTATGGAAATACTTCAGGAGCATCTATACCAATTGCACTTAGCGATATGAGTGAAAAAGGGTTATTAAAAAAAGATAGTAAAATTATATTAGTCGGATTTGGTGCAGGCCTTACTTACGGAGCAACTTTAATAAATTGGGCTATTTAATTTTAAATAAATAAAAATTTAGGAAATTTAAAATTAACAAGATTAACTAAGATTAGAGAATTAACTAAGATAACTAAAGTAAGAAAGTAAATTAATATTACAAAAATAATAAAAATTATTAGAATTTATGGAGGATGAAAAAATGATATTTGAAAAATTACAAGGAATAATGGAAGAAAACTTATCAATAGAGAGAGATGAAATAAAATTAGATAGTACTTTTGCATCTTTAGGAATAGACTCATTAGACACATTCCAATTAATAATAGAGATAGAAGAAGAATTTGGAATAGAAGTAGAAGCACCAGAAAGTATGAAAACTATAAAGGACGTAGTTAGCTATATAGAAGAAAAGACAAAATAATAAGATATGGTTACAGGAGGAAATATGAAAACTTCAAGGATAACAGAATTACTTAATATAGAATATCCAATAATTCAAGGCGGTATGGCTTGGATATCAAATGCTACTTTAGCAGCGGCAGTTAGTGAAGCAGGAGGTCTAGGAATTATAAGTGGAGTAGGGAATACAGAAGATGTTAGAGCTGAAATCAGAAAAACTAAATCCCTTACTAAAAAGCCTTTTGGCATAAACATAATGCTTATGAGAGACAATATTGACGAAATCGCAAAGTTAGTATGTGATGAACAAGTTGCTGTAGTAACTACTGGGGCAGGAAGTCCTGGAAAATACATTGAAGATTGGAAAAAACACAATGTAAAAGTAATACCTGTTGTCCCTTCTGTAGCAATTGCAAAAAGAATGGAAAAATTCGGTGCAGATGCAGTTATAGTAGAAGGGATGGAAGCAGGAGGTCATATTGGTCAATTGACAACTATGAGTTTAGTACCACAAGTTGTGGATGCAGTGGATATCCCTGTAATAGCAGCAGGAGGTATAGGCGATGGAAGAGGTATAGCAGCATCATTTATGCTTGGAGCTTGTGGAGTCCAAATGGGAACTAGATTTTTAGTATCAAAAGAATGCAAGGTCCATGAAAATTATAAAGATAGAGTTTTAAACGCAAAAGATATAGATACTGAAGTTACAGGAACAAGTACATCTCATCCAGTTAGAGTTTTAAGAAATAAACTTACTAGAGAGTATATAAAACTTGAAAAAACTAATGCTGACCCAGAAGAAATAGAAGCTCTAGGAAAAGGAGCTTTAAGAAAAGCTGTAGTAGATGGTGATGTTAATAACGGTAGTGTTATGGCAGGTCAAATAGCAGGGCTTGTTAGTAAAAAACAAACTTGTAAAGAAATTATAGATGAATTAATAAGTGAGCTAGATTTAGTACTTGGGAGGGTTTGCAATGAGTAAAAAAATAGCATTTCTTTTTCCAGGCCAAGGAGCCCAATATATAGATATGGGAAAAGATTTATATGAAAACATAGAAAGTTGCAAAAACATATTTGATAAAGGTGAAGAAATTCTAGATATGCCTATAAAGGATTTAATTTTCAATGGTTCTATTGAAGAATTAACTAGAACTAAAAATAGCCAGCCTGCAATAATGCTAACATCTCTAGCATGTCAAAAAGCTTTGGAGGAGTCAGGGGTTGAAGCTGACTATGCATTAGGATTATCTTTAGGAGAATATGGAGCTTTAGTATATGGTGGAATGCTTTCTTTTGAAGATGGGATGAAACTTATAAAAACAAGAGCGCAGATTATGGATTCAGAAGTAAGTCCAGAAGAAGGAACTATGGCAGCTGTATTAAAACTTGATAATTTTAAAGTTGAAGAACTTATAAAAAGAGCTAGTGAGTCTGGACTTGTGGAAGGTGCAAACTATAACTGTCCTGGTCAAGTTGTAATATCAGGTGAACACAAGGCAATAAAAGCAAGTATAAAAATAGGAAAAGAGCTAAAAGGAATGGTACTGCCCCTAAAAGTAAGTGGACCTTTCCATAGTTCTATATATGAAAAAGCTAGTTATAAATTCTATGAAGAATTAAAAAAAGTAAATATAAATAAATTTGAAAAGACAGTTTACTCTAATGTAAAAGGAAGTCCTTATGAAGAAAGTGATGATGTGAAGGAGTTATTAAGACAACAAATAATGTCATCAGTACTTTTTGAAAAAAGTATAAGAAATTTAATTGACAGAGGAGTTAATACTTTTGTAGAAGTAGGTCCAGGTAAAACTTTAAGTGGATTTGTAAAGAAAATAAATAAAGATGTAAAAATTCATAATGTAGAAGATTTAAAATCTTTAAGAGAAACAGTTGAAAGTTTAAAGCTTGAAAAAATTAATGCTTAAGCTTTGAATAACAGGAGGTAAATTAATGTTACAAGGAAAATGTGCAGTAATTACAGGTGCTTCTAGAGGGATCGGTAGAGAAATTGCTCTTAAATATGCCAAAGAAGGCGCTAGTATAGTGCTTAATTATAGAAATAGTGAAACAGAAGCTCTTAAGTTAAAAGAAGAATTAGATAAACTAGGATCTGATACTTTGATTATCAAAGCAAATGTAAGTAATTTTGAAGAAGCTGAGAAACTAATAAAAGAAGCTAAAGAAACTTTTGGAAGAGTAGATATATTAGTTAATAATGCTGGTATAACAAAAGATAATTTAATAATGAGAATGAAAGAAGAAGATTTTGATAGTGTTATAGATGTTAACTTAAAAGGAGCATTTAATTGTTTAAAAGCAGTAACTCCAATAATGGTAAGACAAAAATCTGGAAAAATAATAAACATGTCTTCAGTAGTTGGTGTTATAGGTAATGCGGGGCAAGTTAATTACTGTGCATCAAAAGCAGGTCTTATTGGAATGACAAAATCTTTAGCACGTGAAATTGGAGGCAAAAATATAAATGTAAATGCCATTGCTCCAGGATTTATAGATACTGATATGACAAAAGTATTAAGTGAAGACCAAAAGAAAAACATAATGTCTCAAGTGCCTCTTAAAAGATTAGGTCAAGCAGAGGATATTGCTAATTTAGCATTATTTTTAGCTAGCAATCAATCTGATTATATAACAGGTCAAGTCATCCATGTGGATGGCGGCATGGCAATGTAGGAGGTTTTTATGAATAAAAGAGTAGTTATAACAGGAATAGGTGCTGTTACTCCAATTGGAAATAGCGCTGAAGAATTTTGGACTAATGCTAAAAATGGAAAATTAGGAATCGACTTTATTAAGTCAATGGACGTTGAAAATCTAGATGTAAAAATAGCTGGAGAAGTCAAAGATTTAAAAATAGAAGATTATTTAGATAAAAAAGAATGTAGAAGACTTGATAAATTTACACAATATGCACTTATAGCTAGTGAAGAAGCCATAAAACAGTCAGGTATTAATATGGATGAAATAGATAAAAATAGAGTTGGTGTAATGGTTGGTTCAGGTATAGGAGGTTTCCATACTCATGAAAATGAATTTGGAAATTTATACAAAAAAGGACCTAAAAGAATATCCCCAATGTATATACCTATGACTATAATTAATGCAGGTGCTGCTAATATTGCCATTAAATATGGTGCGAGAGGAACTTGTACATCAGCTGTAACAGCTTGTGCTACAGGAACTAATAATATAGGAGATGCATTTAGACATATAAAACATGGATATGCAGATGTAATGATAAGTGGAGGATGCGAAGCATCTATTACAACCATAGCCATAGCTGGGTTTAGTAATATGAAAGCTTTGAATTCTAAAAATACACCTGAAAGAGCATCTATACCATTTGACAAAGACAGAAGTGGATTTGTTATGGGTGAAGGCGCAGGAATATTAGTTATGGAAAGTTTGGACCATGCACTAAAAAGAGGAGCAAATATACTATGTGAAATAGTAGGATATGGGTCAACTTGTGATGCCTATCATATAACTTCTCCAGATCCAGATGGTATAAGTGCATCAAAAGCAATGAAAGATGCAATTGACGAAGCGGGTATAAGCCCAAGTGAAGTTTCTTATATAAATGCTCATGGTACATCAACACCGTATAATGATTTATTTGAAACTAGAGCAATTAAAAAAGTATTTGAAAAAGATGCAAAAAACATTCCTATTTCTTCAACTAAATCTATGACAGGTCACCTGTTAGGAGCAGCTGGAGCAATAGAATCCATAGCATGCATAAAGTCCCTACAAGAAGGATTTATACATCCAACTATAGGTTATAGTGAAGGTGAAGAGGAATTAGATTTAGACTATGTACCTAATGTGGGACGAGAAAAAGAACTTAAATATGCTTTAAGTAACTCACTAGGATTTGGTGGTCACAATGCCACACTTTTATTCAAAAAGTGGGACTAAATAGGAGGTAAATATGAGATTTGATGAAGTAAAAGAACTTATTGAACTTATTAACAACTCCAATTTATCTTATTTTGAAATGAGAGATGAAAAAGAGTTTATAAAAATGGATAAATCAATTACGAGAAATTATTCATCTAATAATAATGATTTATGCGACAATAATTCAAAGAAATTAGACATAAGTGATTTAAATAATGATGTTGATATAAAAACAGAAGTTAAAAAAGATGTTGAAGAAAGTAATGTTTCTCAAAATAATGATGATGCTGATATGGAAGTAATAGCTTCACCAATAGTGGGAACATTTTATGAAGCTATGTCACCAGATGATGATCCTTTTGTAAGTGTAGGTCAAAAAATAAGCAAAGGTGAAGTAGTTTGTATTGTTGAAGCTATGAAACTTATGAATGAAATAAGTGCAGAATTTGATTGTAAAATAGTTAGTGTATTGAGTGAAAATGGAAAAATGGTTCAATACGGAGAGCCATTATTCAAAGTAAGGAGAGTATAAATGTTAACAGTTAAAGAAATAAAAGATATTTTACCTCATAGATATCCATTTTTAATGATAGATAGAGTTGAAGAAGTAATAGAAGGAAAAAGTGCAAAAGGATATAAAAATGTAACTATAAATGAGAAATTTTTCAATGGACATTTTCCAGAATATCCTGTAATGCCAGGAGTATTAATTTTAGAAGCATTGGCTCAAATGGGCGCAATATGCATACTGTCAAAGGATGAATTCAAAGGAAAAATAGGATTTTTAGTTGGGGCAGATAAAGTAAGATGGAAAAAGCAAGTAATGCCAGGAGATAAATTAAATCTAGAAATAGAAATAGTGAAACTAAGAGGTAATATTGGTGTGGGAAAAGGTAAAGCTACTGTGGATGGAAATTTAGTTTGTGAAGGCGAAATAATGTTTGCTATTGGGTAGGTGATATTATGTTAAAGAAAATTCTTATAGCTAACAGAGGTGAAATTGCAGTAAGAATAATTAGGGCTTGTAGAGAGCTTAATATAAGAACTGTAGCTATTTATTCTGAGCAGGATAAAGATGCCCTTCATACACAAATGGCAGATGAATCTGTTTGTGTAGGAGGACCGCTTAGTAAAGATAGTTATTTAAATATGACAAATATTTTAAGTGCGTGTGTTTTAACCGGGTGTGAAGGTATACATCCCGGCTTTGGATTTTTATCAGAAAATCCTAAGTTTGCAAAAATGTGCAAAGAATGCAATATAAAATTTATTGGACCAGATTATGAAACTATTGAGCTAATGGGAGACAAAGCAAGAGCTAGAGAAATAATGAAAAAAGCAAATGTTCCTGTTGTACCAGGATATGAAGGTGAAATACTTTCATATGATCATGCTTTAGATTTAGCTAAAAATATAGGATTTCCAATGATGATAAAAGCAGCTGCCGGTGGTGGAGGCAAGGGAATAAGAATAGTAAGAAACATTAAGGAATTCAAACATAATTTTGAAGCTGCCAAATTAGAAGCAAAAGCTTGTTTTGGTGAAGATAAGGTTTATATTGAAAAATTTATAGAAGATCCAAGACATATAGAATTTCAAATATTGGCTGATGAATATAACAAGGTAGTTCATTTAGGTGAAAGAGAATGTTCAATGCAAAGAAATAACCAAAAAGTGTTAGAAGAAGCTCCATCTGTTTTTCTAAATGATAATTTAAGAGAAAAAATGGGGAAAGTTGCAGTTAAAGCAGCAGAGGCTGTTGATTATAAAAATGCAGGGACTATAGAATTTTTAGTGGATGATAGTGGTGAGTTTTACTTTATGGAAATGAATACAAGAATTCAAGTTGAGCATCCTATTACAGAAATGGTTACTAATATAGATATAGTAAAAGAACAGTTAAAGATAGCTTCAGGTATTAAGATGGAAATTAACCAAGAAGATATTAAAATATCTGGTCATGCTATAGAGTGCAGAATAAATGCGGAAGATCCCAAAAATAATTTTAGACCATGTCCAGGAGTAATAACAGAATTATATACTCCATCAGGTTTAGGAGTTAGGGTTGATAGTGCTATTTATTGTGGTTATGAAATTCCACCATATTATGATTCTATGATAGGAAAGCTTATAACTTTTGGAGATGACAGAGAAAACGCCATAATTAAAATGAAAAGAGCCTTAGACGAATTTGCTATAGGTGGAGTTACAACAAATATAGATTTTCAATATGAAATACTGGAACATGAAGATTTTATAAATGGGAATTATAATACTTCTTTTATAGAGAATAAGTTGGTGAATAATAATGCTTAAAAATTTATTTAGAAAAAGAGAATATGTGACAGTAAGCACTAGAAATTTAGAGGATAGCTCACATACTCCCAATATACCTAATGGAAAATGGACTAATTGTCCTAAATGTAAAAACATACTTTATAAAGAAGATTTAGAGAGAAATTACAAGGTATGTATAGGATGTGGACATCATTTTAGTATTTCTGCAAGGAATAGAGTAGACCAAATATTTGATAAAAATACATTTGTGGAACTATTTAAAGAGGTAGAAACTAAAAATCCTTTGAATTTTGAGGGATATGAAGATAAATTAGAGTTAAATCAAGTTAAATCTGGTTTAAAGGAAGCTGTCATAACAGGGACTGGAGAAATTAATTCTCTTAAGGTAGCAAGTGCAATTATGGATAGTAACTTTATGATGGGAAGCATGGGATGTGCTGTAGGTGAAAAAATAACACGTATTGTGGAGTATGCTACAAAGAATAGACTCCCTCTTATTATTTTTACAGCATCTGGTGGAGCCAGAATGCAAGAAGGTATATTTTCACTTATGCAAATGGCTAAAACTTCTCTAGCAATATCAAGACATGATGATGCAGGACTTCTATATATTAGTGTAATAACTCATCCTACAACAGGTGGTGTTACAGCTAGCTTTGCCATGGAAGGTGATATAATTATAAGTGAGCCAAACTCAGTAATCGGATTTGCAGGAAGAAGAGTAATAGAAAATACCATAAATGAAAAGCTACCAGAAGATTTCCAAAGTGCAGAGTTTGCTTTGGAAAAAGGATTTATAGATTCTATTGTTAAAAGAAGGGATTTAAGAAACTATTTATACAAAGTTTTAAGATTACATGGGGTGATGAAAAATGCAAAATAATGAAAATATAATATGGGATAAGGTTAATCTTGCAAGACATAAAGATAGACCAAATGCTAAATTTTATATAGAAAACATATTTGATGAATTTATTGAACTTCATGGTGATAGATCTTTTAGGGACGATAAAGCTATAATTGGTGGAATTGGTAGTATAAATAATATAAATGTAACAGTTATTGGAATTAATAAAGGAAAAACCACAAAAGAAAATATAGATATGAACTTTGGTATGGTTCATCCAGAAGGGTATAAAAAAGCTTTAAGGTTAATGAAGCAAGCAGAAAAATTTAAAAGACCTATAGTTTGTTTTATAGATACTCCTGGGGCATTTTGTGGTATAGGAGCGGAAGAAAGAGGCCAAGGTCATGCTATAGCTCAAAACTTACTAGAAATGAGTAGTTTGAAAACTCCCGTAATATCTATAATCATAGGAGAAGGAGGTAGTGGTGGAGCATTAGCTCTTGCTTTAGGTGATAAAGTATATATGATGGAAAACTCAATTTATTCTATTTTATCTCCGGAAGGATTTGCATCTATACTATGGAAAGATGTAAGCAAGGCGAAAAAGGCGGCTTTAGCAATGAAGATAACTGCTCATGATTTAAAAGATTTTGGCATAATAGATGACATTATTATGGAGCCAGAAAATGGTGCTCAGACAAACCCACTTCAAGCAAGCGAAAATATAAAAGAATATATATTGAAGGATTTAGAGGATTTAATCAATACAGATTCTCATGAACTATTAAATAATAGATATGACAAATTTAGAAAAATGGGAAATTAAAATAACAGAAATGGAGGGTACACGATACAATAAGTAGATCCTTCATTTTTTATTGTTTTAAAACTATTAATTTTAAGATATGGAAAAGAAACCTATATTATATTACAATTATTAAATAAACAATAAAAGCTGGCTAATTCCAATGGAGTTAGCCAGCTTCCTTAATTATATATTATATTTCACAAGTTAATTCATCCATAACTTCTTTTACTGATTTTAATTCATTTATTTTGTATGCATCTGCTCCACAGAATAATAGAGCATCATCCACATTACCTTTTACTGCATTTATCAAAGCAGTTGAAATACAATAAGGTGTGTCTTTAGGATTACAAGGAACTAAGCAATTATAGCACTTTGTAATTTTAGGTCTTGAACAGGACACCTTATCAATAAATTTATTTTTTATTGCCCTTCCAGGAAGTCCAACAGGACTTTTAACTATTTTAATATCTTCTTCCTTGGCATTAACATAAGTTTGTTTAAAGTTATCATGTGCATCACACTCATGAGTAGCAACAAATCTAGTACCTACTTGAACACCGCTAGCACCTAAATCTAAATACTTTTTCACATCAAGTCCAGATGATATTCCGCCAGCAGCAATTACTGGTATTTTTTTATTGTATTTTTCTTCGTATGTTTTTGTGATGTCTAGAATTTTAATAAATTCATCATCATAATTAATTGATTCTATATGATCTAACTCATCATTATTAAAGCCTAAATGACCACCAGCTTTAGGACCTTCCACAATTATTAAATCAGCTGTTGTCTTGTCCTTTTTATCCCACATTTTTAGGATAACCTGTGCTGCCTTAGATGATGATACAATAGGAGCTATTTTAGTTGTACTATTTTTTATTAATTTAGGCAAATGCAAAGGTAGCCCAGCTCCAGAGATTATTAAGTCACAGCCAGATTCTATTGCTGTTTTTACATGTTCTTCATAATAATTCATGGCCACCATTAAATTAACACCAATTATGCCATTATTAGATTTTTCTTTAGCTATTTTAAGATGTTTTTTTAAAGCTCTTAAATTTGCTTCCAAAGTGTTATTTTCAAAATCATATTCATCATATCCAATGTTAACACCAGATATAATCCCAATTCCACCAGCATTACTAACAGCAGATGCTAAAGACGATCTAGATACACCTATGCCCATACCACCTTGTATTACAGGTACTTTTACAATTAAATTTCCTATTACTAATTCTTTCATAAATTTCCTCCTATATAATGGGGAAATCTAAAATTAAAACTAACTAAGATTACTTAATATTATACTATAAAATACAGTGTTTTCATACTATAATAATCTTATGAATATATGGAAAATCCAAGGTTTTTAATATATAAATTTGAATTTTGAAAGGAGGCTTAAAAATAAGTTTATGTTAAGAATAAGACCGCATCATATACTTTGTATGAGGGCATATAGTGGAAATGGGTACAGTGAAGAATTTAAAGCTAAAATGGAAAATATTATAAATAAAATTAAAGCTTATAATAAATTTCTTCAAGTAGATAATTTGAAAAAAGAAATGAATGAGGTAGAGTTAGTTTTTTATACGGATAGTATTTGTGAAAAATGTCCTAATAAATTAGATGAAAATCTTTGCTCATCTCAAGATAAAGTGGAATTGCTTGATTTAAAAGTAGCAAGTCATTTTAATTTAAAAGAGGGATTTTACAATTATAGTGAATTAGAAGCATTAGTATATAACAATATAAAAGAAATCATATTTGATGATATTTGTAAAGAATGTGAGTGGTATGGAGTTACCAATTGTAAAGATTATATAATTATTAAATAGTGTTGAAAATACGTAGAAAATGTCGTTTAAAATAGATTGTCTGTGCTATTAAAATCACATATAATGTATTTAATGCTAAATCGAAAAATGTAAAAATAATAAAATCTAATAGAAATGTATATAAATCATGAAGGTTTATATTAATTAAAATAATTAATTAATGTAGCTTCATGTTTTTTGTTTAGTTGGGACTAATCTTTTAAGCTTTTATTTTTATAATTTTATTGAAAAACTATAATATTATGGAAGTTGGTGTGCCTATGGAAGAAATAAAGATGATAAGTAATGTAGGGTATGATATTGGGGAAAAAGCTGAGTTACATGAATTAGAAATATTAAGATTACTGGAAATGATTAAATATGATCAGTATCATGATTTTTATAATAGAATTTTAGTTATTGCTAAATCTGTACAAGTTACTTTACCAGATGCATTATTTAAGTATGATTATGATACTTTTGAGATTTACATAAATGCATTATGGGAAGGCATAATGAAAAGTTATCCTGCTTTTAAAAATTAAAATATATTAAATTAGATATTATAAAAACTTCTGAGAAATAAAAAGGCTTCTATTTCTCAGAAGTTTTTTATTTTCTAATCTTTTATTATGAAATGATATAATTAATTAAGTAATTAAAAATGGAATATTATAAAAAGGAGATATAAAATGAAAGAAGTGTCACTAAGAAGTTGTGATAGTTATAAATATGAAGAAGTAAAATCCAAATTTAAAAAGTTGTTACAAGATTTAGGTGGACTTGAAAAGTATGTAAAGAAAAACAGTACAGTATTTATAAAGCTTAATCTTGTTTCAAAAAAATTACCGGAAGAAATGGCAACCACTCATCCGATGATTTTGAAAATTATGGCGGAAGAACTTTTGGAGCTTCAATGCAGGATAATAGTTGGTGATAGTCCAGGAGGACCTTACACAAAATCATCTTTAAAAGGTGTATACAAAGCTTGTGGAATAGAAAAAGTATGTGAAGAGCTTAATATTGAACTAAATTACGACACTTCAGAAATAAAAGTAGAAAATACCCATGGAAAAATACTAAAATATATGACAGTAATAAATCCTATAGTTGAAGTAGATCATGTTATAAATATTTGTAAATTAAAAACTCATGCCATGGCAACTTTTACAGGAGGGGTAAAAAATTTATTTGGAGTAATACCTGGAGTGAAAAAGGCTGAGTATCATTTTAAAATGCCTGAAGTTAAGGATTTTACAGAGGCATTAGTTGATATATGTGCTTTTGTATCACCAACCCTTACTATTATGGATGGTGTAGTAGGTATGGAAGGTGAAGGGCCAACTGCAGGTGTACCTAGAAAAATAGGTGTATTACTAGCATCTACGAGTCCTTATGCTATAGATGTTATTGCTTGTAAACTTATAAATTTAGATCCACTTAAGGTTCCAACAGTACAAAGGTGTGTTGAAAGAAACTTAATAGAAAAAGATTTTTTGGATATTTGTTTATTAGGGGAAAAATTAGAAGATAAAGTGATTAAGGATTTTAAAATACCTTCAAATAAAAGTATTAGTTTTCTAAGAGGGAAAGTACCTAGAAATATTGAGATTTTTATAAATAAAAAACTGGCAGGGAAACCAGTAATAAATTATAAAGAATGTGTAAAGTGTGGAGTATGTAGTAGAGTCTGCCCACCTAAAGTTATAGATATGAATGAAAATGGTCCTAATATAAATTTAGACAATTGTATAAGATGTTTTTGCTGTCATGAATTATGCCCTAAAAAGGCTGTAGATTTGAAAAGGCCTTTTATTTTTAGATTTTTATAAGAAGACTTAAATGTAACTTACGCATAAAAAACCATACCTCAGGAAAAGTGATTGATATTTTATTTTAAGTTCATATAATATAAAACATATAAATAGAAAGTTAAAATCTTCATATTCTATTTATATACAAATTTGAGGAACGGTAAATTATAATTAGCATAAATGCGGAGGGGGGATCTTATGTTTTTTCTAAACTATATAGTATTTATACTGACAATTTTATTTACACATTTAATAGCTTTAAGCACACAATCATTAAGTAGCAGGAAATACTTCTTTGGAGTATACATAAACGAGATAATTATAGAAGAAGATTTAAAAATTAAGATAAATAAAGATTTTAAAAGAATATTAAATATATCACTACTTTTAAGTATTATGATCTATTTAATATTAAAAAGTATATTTGATTTAAATATAGTTGCTAATATTATAATTTGTACTACTATATATCTTACTTTATTCTTTTTAATTTTAACAATAGAATATAAAAAAGTTAAATATATTAAAGATACTTATTTAGCTAATTTACAATCTTGTAATACTGAAAATAAAGAACAAGTATCTGTAAGAGTAATGATAAAAGAAGATGAAATTCTTGCAGAAGAAAAGAAAAAATTAATCAAGAAATTTAAGATACTATTTGGAATATGTATAGTATTATCTCTTACATCATTTGTATATGTTTTATTAAGCTATAAAAATATGCCAGACACTATAATAACACACTGGGGAGCGTATGGAAAACCGGATGGATACTCTGAAAAAAACATACTAAATGTATTCTTTACTAGTTTTATAGATGTATCTATGGTAATATTATTTGCTCTAATAGGCATAGGAAGTATATGTGCAAATACTTATATAGATGATAAAAATTTAGAAGTAAATAGAAAGAAAGCTCTAAAATATTTAAACGGTATAGGATATTCTTTTCTTGCTCTAACTCTTAGTATTCAATCTATTACATCTACGATACCAATATTTATGGTACAGGAAAAAGATATGCCGATGTGGCTAACTTTAGGATCATGTATAGTGATGATTTTTGTGGTAGTGCCTGTAATTTATTTTTATCTTATGTTAAGTAATATAAAACCTAAGAGTAGAAATATATATACTGTTGAAAATGATGATGAAAAGTGGATTTATGGTTTTATTTATTACAACAAAGAAGATCCAAAGCTTATGGTGGAAAAAAGACTAGGTATGGGGTGGGGCATGAATATGGCTCATATTTTAGGAAAAGCCATTACAATTATCCTAGTGTTAATAACAGTTGGAAGTTTATTAATATGTTTTATATAGAAGAAGAGAACAATGTTTTAATAAAATAAAAAAGTAGCTACTAGTTATTTAGGCCTAGTAACTACTTTTTACAATAATATACTTAAAATTAATGAATATGCTAAATAGGCAATTTCATTAGCATATTTCTTTAAACTTATTATTATCTGATTTTAAATTATTCAAATATATTTCTTTTGTATCTATAGTATTATTTGAAGTTTTTTTATTATTAATAGATTTTTTATTGCTAAATTCTGCGTGTAAGGCTTTTTTTATAGATACAATACTAATAAGCATTACTATTGCAAAAGGGAATGCGGATACTATAGATACCATTTGTAATGTTTCTAATCCGCCTGATATAATTAAAGTTATTGCTAATAAGGCTTGAATTATTCCCCATGCAATTTTGTTTTTGTTACTAGGGTTTAAATCTCCATTAGATGTAAACATTCCTAATACATAGGTAGCAGAATCGGCAGATGAAATAAAGAAAGTGCATAAAAGTATCATAGCTATTACAGATAATACTCCTCCCAGATTATAATTTGCCAAGACTTTAAATAATGCTGTTTCAGTAACTGTAATTGAATTTCTAGCAAAATCAATACCTAAATCCATACCTAATGTTCCAAATACTGCAAACCAAATCATACAGGCTAATGCAGGGACTATTGTTACACCAATTATAAATTCTCTGATTGTTCTACCTTTTGATATTCTTGCTATAAATATACCAACAAAAGGAATCCATGCTATCCATAGTGCCCAATAAAAGACTCTCCAATTAGCTATCCATGATCCATTTTTGTCTATAAATAAACTCTGAGATACAAATGTTTCTAGATATAATCCAGTTCCATTTAAAAAGTTTCTCATCATATTAGATTGAGAACCAATTAGTACTGCTCCACCTAAAAATAGAAATGATAAAATTAAGTTAATATTTGATAATAATTTAATTCCCTTATCTAAACCACTTGTAGAACTTTTTATATATAAGAACGTAGCCACAGTAATTATAAGTATTTGTATAAAAATAGTATTTTTAATATTAAATAAGTATTCTAATCCACCAGCTATTTGCATAGTGCCCATACCTAAAGATGTAGCAATACCAGTGACTGTTGTAAACACTGCTAAAATATCAATAAATTTACCTATAGGTCCTTTTACACCATCTTCTCCTATGATAGGCAAAAATATACTACTTATTAATCCTGGTGCACCTTTTCTAAACTGAAAATATGCAAGAGCAAGTCCCATGATTGAATATGCTGACCAAGGTGTTATACCCCAATGCATAAAAGATTGTTGCATTGCAAAATTTATTGCTTCGGTACTTCCTGGCGGTGAATTAATGGGATTTACAAAATGTTTCATAGGCTCAACTGCACTAAAAAATATTAAACCTATACCCATTCCTGCTCCAAATAACATGGAAAACCAAGATAAATTATTAAATTCAGGTCTATCATCATCTTTACCAAGTCTTATATCACCATATTTACTAAAAATTAAGAACAATGTAAAAAGCACTAGTAAAAACATTACTACTAAGTAAAGCCAGTTGAAATTAATAATTACTATATTATATAAATTTTTAGAAATCTGCTTAAATAAGTTTGGAGCTATTAAGCCAAACCCAATTATAAAACTAGTGAATATTATAGAGATTATAAAGACACTATTTTTATTTTTTATATTCATAATATATCCTCCTAATTAAGTTTTAATATATAAACAACTTGCAAAAAAAATAAAGTTGTTTTATAACAACCTCATTATAACATGACGTTGTTACTTTTGCAAATTCATGAATTTGTATATAAACTATGTATGATAAATAATTGTGAAGTTTCACGGAGGAAGTATTTTTATAACTCACAAAATTTATATATTATATATATTAAAAAAATGCTATATTTATAGTAGGTGAACTTGCAGATTTATGATTTGTCAACAGTAGGTTATAAATGAAAGGATGAAGAGAATGTTTGAAAATTTAAAACAAGCTGACATGGAAGTTTATAACAGTATGAAAAGAGAACTACTTAGACAACAGAGAAATATAGAGTTGATAGCATCAGAAAACATAGTATCAATGCCAGTCATGGAAACTATGGGTAGTCATTTGACTAACAAATATGCAGAGGGATACTCTGGAAAGAGATATTATGGAGGATGTGTACATATTGACGAAGTTGAGACTTTGGCAATAGAAAGAGTGAAGAAAATTTTTGGTGCAGAACATGCCAATGTACAACCTCACTCTGGGGCAAATGCAAATATAGCAGTTTACTTTGCTATATTAAAACCAGGAGATAAAGTAATGGGAATGAATTTATCTCAAGGAGGGCATTTAACTCATGGTTCTCCAGCAAATATATCTGGACAATATTTTGAATTCCATGAATATGGAGTGACTAAAGATGGATTTATTGATTATGATAATGTGAGAAAAGTTGCTAATGAAGTGAAACCTAAGTTAATAGTGGCAGGGGCAAGTGCTTATCCTAGAGCAATTGATTTTAAAAAGTTCAGAGAAATAGCTGACGAAGTTGGAGCATTGTTAATGGTAGATATGGCTCATATTGCAGGTTTAGTAGCGGCAGGGCTTCATCAAAATCCTTGTGAAGTGGCAGATTTTGTAACAAGTACAACTCATAAAACTTTAAGAGGGCCTCGTGGAGGAATAATTCTTTGTAAAGAAAAATATGCAAAAGCTGTAGATAAAGCTATATTCCCAGGAACTCAAGGAGGTCCATTAGAACACATAATTGCCTCCAAGGCTGTTTGCTTTAAAGAAGCTTTAAGTGATGAGTTCAAAGAATATCAAGGTCAAGTTGTGAAAAATTGCAAGAAATTAGCTGAAGAACTAATGAAAAGAGATTTTAAATTATTAACTGGAGGAACAGATAATCATTTAATATTACTTGATTTGACTAATAAAAAAATAACAGGAAAAGAAGCTGAAAAGAGATTAGACGAAGCTTACATTACTACAAATAAAAATGCAATTCCTTTTGATCCAAATGGAGCAAATGTAACTAGTGGAATAAGAGTAGGTACTGCAGCAGTTACAACAAGAGGAATGAAAGAAGAGGACATGGCAGTTATAGCAGAGGCTATAGACTTATGTTTAACTGATGATTTAGAAGATAAGGCTAGAAATCTAGTTATTGGACTTACAGAAAAATATCCTTTATATGAGGAATATAATTTGATGGACTAATAATTTTAAGATAATATAGTAAATTATAATATTGAAGGGGCATATCAATAAAGATATGTCCCTTATTATGTTCAAGATTTAAAAGAACAATAAAGTTGAAGCAATTAGAAATTGACCAGTATAATAAGTAATCAAGTTTACTGCAGACAAAAACTTTTTATGATGTTTATCAAATAATATAAAAGATAAGACTATATCTGAGAATATGAATAGTAAGGCACCAACTAAAAGTAAATATGTTCCCATGTCAAATTTTAATAAAAATACTAGTTTTATAGACTCAAAAGTCATTAAGCAAATGATAAAAGAGTAAATACTTGTCGGTAGTAACATATCTTTAAAATCTATATTTTTATTGGATTTCAATATTGAAATAGCAACAAAGGCTGAAACCACAGCTACTAGTAAGTCAATAATATTAAAGGAACCTAAATGAACAAAAGCCCAAATATACATTACATGAGTTAGTGAAAAACTAACAACTCCATAGAGAAAGTATTTATTTAAAGAGCCATTCTTATGATTTATTTTAAGTGCAAGGAACATATCTCCAAATAAAGAAAAAATCAGACCGATAATTATTAATAAAAAATAATAATTATCTCCTGGTGATTTCATATGACATATTATCCCTGTAGAGATAAATAAAATACTAGTAATAGTTTTGAAAATAAATGCGTAATTCTTTTTTGGCTTATATTTGAAGTAAATTAGTGTTAATAATGATATGAAAAATAATATTAAATTTATATAATAAGCTAACATGATACTTATTCCCCCTTTAATATTATTATAATATGATTTGCTATGATAAATACTTTTTTAATTGTATTAATAAAATCCTTTTACTAATTTAGGTAAATATTCTTTCTTCAATTGTAAATAATCTGATTTTGTTAGTTCGAATCTATGAGATACTTGGAGATTTCTTTTAGGTTTGTATGTCTTAACATATTTAAATCCTAAGTTATTTAGAGATTTTGGTGTATATTTATTTTCTGAATATGTTAATGCTACCAATTTATCTAAATCTAAAAGTTCAAAGCCAGTAATAAGAGTTATTACTGTCAATTCTGTAGAATAATCATTACCCCAATATTTAGGATTTATACAAATTCCTACTTCGCCTTCTTTTGATTTAGTTCTTATATTGTTAATCCCTATATTTCCAATTACTTTTTTATCATTTTTATGATAGATAGCATAATTACCTACCTTACCCTGTTTGTAATTATTAATAAAAAATACCTGAACGAATTTTTTAGTATCATTAATAGTTTTATGTGCATTAAAAGGTAGATATTGTACTACTTTTTCTTGGCTAAGATATTCATAAATATCAGGTACGTCCTGTAATGTTGCTGGTCTAAGTATAAATCTAGGTGTTTCAATAATTTTCATCTGTGGGTATTGAGAATTTGAAACTTTATAACCAAATATATTATTCATAATTTTAACCTCTTGATTTTAGATTTACTATAGATTATGAATTTTGGTATAAATATGTTAAATTCACAAAGTTTATAATTATAAAAATTAAAATTTAGAATCAACTATTTTTTCTATTTATTTCCAAAATTATACTGTTTAAATTGACACAAAAAGTATATAAATTATAATGAAAAGTAATTATAAATATAAAAAACTAAAAAAATGATAATAGATAGGGAGGTACCATATGGAAGAATCAAGATTTATTGAAATGATAAAAAGAAATCCTTCTATTATAACAACTATAAATAATCCAACAGATGAAATGAAATTATTAGCCTTAGGAAGAAATGGGCTTTTATTAAAAAATATAAAAAATCCAACAGACAAAATGAAAGAACTTGCTTTAGAAAATAATGTAAGAGCAATTCAATATATAGATGATCCAAGTGAGAAAATGATGATAAAAGCTGTAAATGAAGGATGGAGTATTTTAGATTATATAAAGAATCCAACAGACAAAGTAATAAGACTAGCTATAGATAAGTCAGGATGGGCAATTCAGTATATAAAAAATCCTAGTGAGGAATTACAACTACTTGCAGTAAGAAAAAATTATGATTCAATAAAATATATACAAAATCCAACTGAAAAAGTGCAAGAAGAATCTGTGAAAATTAGTTATGATGCATTAAGATATATTAAATCGCCAAGTTTTAATACTAAATTATTAGCTGTGAAAAGTAATGAGTCAGCGGTGAGACTTATGCATGATATAAATAAAGAAAATGCTATTGAATTTTTAAAAATAAATATTTTAGTGATTAAACATATACCCAGGGATATACAAAAACAAATAAATTTAGGAGATTTACAAGAAATACTAAAAGAAGTATTAAGTAGTGAAAATGTGGAAGAAAAATATGTGCGAGATTTTCTAAACTGTACTGCTATAGATAGAAATAGTGAGACTTTTGCAATGGACAAGATTTTGTTTATTTATAAATATGGAAGTAAAAAAGCAAAGAAAATAGCTGTAGATGAAAAGTTAAAGATAATGTAGGAGAGAGAGATTATGAATTTTATAGATACATTAAAGAGTGTAGAGTTAGTATTATCTACTGAAGAAGTTCCTTTAGTAGTAGGTGAAAGTGGAATAGGAAAAACAGCATTAGCTAAAAAGCTTGCCAAGGATAATGACTGGACATTAGTTACTATTGATGGGAACCTTCTTAAAGAAGGTGAAATAGGAGGACTTCCAACAGTTGAATCTTATGAAAGTAGAGATGTTAATGGAAATAGAATTGAAAAGAAAACTACTATTTATGCTGTTCACAATAAATTAAGGGAAATTGATGAAGAAATAAATAAAGGAAGAAGTGTACTTTTATTTATAGATGAAATAAATCGTTGTGAACATACAGTTCAACAAGAACTTATGAACTTAATTTTAAATAGAGAAATAAATGGATATAAATTACCTCAAAATGTGAAGATACTAGCAGCAATGAATCCATCAAGCAAATATGGTTCAGATTTTGATTATCAGGTTGTGGATATGGATGCTGCACAAGAAAATAGATTTGTTTGGTTGAATATGGAGCCAGATTATAATGGATGGATAAAATGGGCAATAGGTTCAGGATTAGAGACTAAGGTTATAGAGTTTATTTCCACATTCCCAGAGTATTTACACAAAATAAATGATGAGGACGTTAGAGCAACTCCAAGAAGTTATGAAAGAGTATCTAAAACTTATAAAATGTACAAAGAACAACAAGACACTATACCAAGATCTGTATTTGTAAATGTTATAAAAGGTAATGTGGGAAAAATCATTGCAGAAGAATTTGTAAGTTTTGTGGAGTCTAATCGCAGTACATTAATATCATTTGATGATGTTTTTTCTAAAGAAAATTTAGATGAAAATGTAATAGAAGGGATAAAAAATGAAAGTCACACAAGACTTTATATAAGTGCTATGAACATACTAAAAGCACTGGAAAATAAAATAAGAGAAGATGAAAATAATACATTCCTTATAAATAGATTTGTTGAATTTTTAAGACTATATCCAATAGATTTAATGGTTGGAATTATGAAGGATATGAAAATTAGTTATAATGAGGTATACAAAAAAGCTATAGAAAATGAAAATTTTGTGGATGTGTACTTTCAAGCTTATAATTCAATAAGGAGCTAATTATGGAAACTTATTTTGAAAAAGAAAGAAAATACCTTTATGAAAAAGCTATGGAAGTAGTTAATGCAGGTGAAATGTTGAAAGCATATCGTAAGGGTGAAAAATATGAAGTAATAATGGAAGAAGAATATAATAGGGAATTTTTTGATCTTGTTGACAAGGTAAATTTAAGTTTAATGGAAGATAAAGATAATTTTTATGGTTACTTTTTATTTCAAATGGAAAAAGTCATAAGATTTGATATGACAAGTGCAACTTCTGTTAGTTTCAAAGGTGCAAAATATGTAATCTACTTTAATCCAATTATTTTCTTGGAACTTAATATAAAGCAAATGGAGACTACTATAAAGCATGAAATTCTTCATATAGTATCTCAACATTTAGTTAGAGGGAAGGATTTAAAAGATAAATACACTACTTTAGCAATTAATATGGCAATGGATGTGGTTGTAAATCAATATTTGAATTATTTACCACCCTATGCAATTACATTAGAGTATATAAATGTGAAATATAACTTAAAGCTGGAGTCTTATAAAACTTTTGAGTATTATTTGGAAAAAATTCAAACAGAACTAGATTTACAAAAAGAAAGTGATGAAGGTGAAGAAATAGATAGTAATGAAAATGTGGCTGTAGAGTTTGATATAGAAAAAACTCATGATTCTTGGGATGAGTCTGATGAAATAGATGAAAAAACTTTAAAAGAATTTACAGAAAAAATAGCTGATAATTCACAAAAAGGAAGTATTCCGAATTACCTGGAAGGAATGATAAAATCTTTAAAAAGTAGCAAAGGAGAACTTCCTTGGAATTTGTACTTAAAAAAACTAATGGGAACTGTGGAAGCTAATAAAAAGAAGACTATAACAAGAAGGAATAGAAGACAACCTAATAGACTAGATCTTAGAGGGGAACTTAGAGGTCATAGGTCAGAAATTGCTGTAGCTATTGATATAAGTGGAAGTATAAGCGATGAAGAATTCAAACAAGCAATTAAAGAAGTCCTTAGCATTGTTAAAAATTACAACCAAGAAATTACCGTAATAGAATGTGACAATGAAATTAGAAGAACATATAAAGTAAAATCAGTGAAAGATGTGAAAGACAGAATTGCTACAGGTAGAGGGACAGAATTTTCACCAGTTTTTCAATATGCTAACAATAAAAAGTTAAACTTATTAGTATACTTTACTGACGGAAAAGGCGAAGAAAGACTTAAAGTAGTGCCAAGAGGGTATAATATTTTATGGGTTATATCTGGAAGAGGAGATAATCTTTCAGTACTTAAACCTTATGGAGCTGTAAAAAAATTAAGTAAAGTTGAAGTAAAAGAAGAAATTATAGATATGATTGATATTAGAAGTGATGGTTATTCTATGAATAATCAACAACCAATGCTATAAATAAATAGGATGTTTTAAAATACTTAATGGTTTTAAAACATCCTATTTTTATTGAAACTTTTAAAAATTTGCCTTTTTATGAAAGATAAAATATATTAGAGAAACCATAAGTGATACTATTAGTAAACTTAAAAATAGGAAATAGTTATTTATATTATAAATAAATGCAGATACTAAAGGTCCAACGGCATATCCTAAAGATTCACATCCTCCAACAAAGCCAAAAACAATCCCTTTGATTTTAGGAGAATTGCCAAATTCACTTAAGGAGCTTTGAAGAGCTGCATTTAAAAAAGTAGCACCTAAAAAATATAAAATAATTATTACAGTGAAAATAGAGACATTTCGAGTAAAACTAAGTCCTAATAAAGTTATATTCATAACAAAAAATGATAATATAATTTGTTTATTATTTCCTATTTTATCTGCAATAGAACCAGCTATTGGTGCACCAATACCAAAAACTATTAAGTAGATGGAAATAATAGCAGAAGAGTAAGCTATGGACGTATTAAGTACACTTTTTGTATAAAAATGAATTAATGCTACAACACAACCATAAATATAATCACCTAAAAAAGCTATGCTACCTAGAACTAAAATTTTGTAGACAAGTTTATATTTTTTTATTTCATAAAGAATGTCTTTAAACTTTACCTTATTTGTAGTATTTTTGTTTTTACTCTTAAAACATTTTTGATTATCACTTTTAATTTTAAAAATTATATAAATAGCAGTTAAAAATATTCCAGCAGAAGATAAGTAAAAAGCTAGATTGTAATTATTAAATTTAGTAACGATGAAACCGCCAATAGCACTACCAATACCTCCTCCTAATGTAAAAACAGCAGATGCTAGACCTGTACACTCACCTCTTTTTTTCTCGTCTAGAGAGCGAGATAATATGGAATAAGTAGCAGGTGCTGCCATTCCAAGTACGCCTCCTTGAATTATATAAAGGTAGCTTGCAGCCTGTCCAGTTTTAAAGAGTGTGTAAGATAGAGGTATTACAGCCATTAAAAGAATAGCTAATATCAAGGTGGATTTGTCTCCAAATTTATCAGAAATTATACCAAAAGGCATTTGAATTAATGTTTTTGCTACTCCATAAAGAGACAGAACAGTTCCTACCATAACAGTAGCAATTCCGAATGAATTTAAGTAAAGTGGGATAATGGGAATCATAACAGAGTAAAATATTCCAAATAATAGTCTATATGTACAAAAAAATCTCAATTCTTTTTTAGTAAAAAGAACACTTTTATCAAATATCATAAGTTTCTCCTATAAAAAATAATAAGTACAAATTATCATTATACATAGTTTTTCAACTAAATCTCAAGTCTATTCATCATATCTATATGAAAAAACTCATAAGATTATGTATGAGAAGATGTTAAATACTAAAGTTGGTGGTGATAAAAATATTAAAAGAAGTATTTCAGCTATATATAGATAGAAGTGATTTTTTTTTAGAAATTCTTTTGCAACATATGATGATTTGTGGAATAGCTATTGTAATAGCCTCAATTATAGGAATTTTACTTGGAATAATTATTAGTGAATTCAAAACAACTACTTCTCCAGTTCTTTCTTTAGTAAATTTTATTTATACAATCCCATCCATAGCCTTACTAGGATTTTTTATACCAATATCAGGTATAGGTGATAAAACGGCTATTATAGCTTTGACAATATATGCATTACTTCCTATGGTTAGAAGCACATATACAGGGATTGAAACTATAGATTCTGCCATAATAGAATCAGCAAAGGGAATGGGAAGTACAGATTATCAAATTTTATACAAGATAAAGCTTCCTTTAGCTACAACAGTTATACTGTCTGGCCTTAGAAATATGGTTGTTATGACAATTGCACTAGGAGGGATTGCATCATTTATTGGTGCAGGAGGATTAGGAGTAGCCATATATAGAGGAATTACAACAAATAATGCAGCATTAACAGTATCAGGAAGTTTATTAATTGCAGTACTAGCGCTGGTAGTCGATTTAATTATTGGACTAATAGAAAAATTTATAAAAAGAAAATGGAAATTAAATTAAAAAGAGATAAATTTAATTTGGGAGGGAAAAATGAAAATTAAGGAATGTTTCAAAAGAATTTCTATGGTATTAATGATTTTGACTATAAGCATTACGACAGGTATATCCTGCTCAAAAAAAGAGAAATCAGAAGGAACTATAAAAATAGCTACTAAGCCTATGACAGAGCAGTTTATTTTAAGTGAGATGATAGGTCTGTTAATAGAAGAAAATACAGACTTAAAAGTGGAAATTACTAAAGGTATTGGAGGAGGAACGAGTAATATTCAGCCAGCTATGGAAAAGGGAGAATTTGATTTGTATCCAGAGTATACTGGAACAGGATGGAGCTTTGTACTTAAAGAAAATGAAATTCCAGATGATGAGGTTTTATTTAAAGAGTTGAAAAAAAAATACAATGAAAAATATAATTTTAAGTGGATTGGTTTATATGGATTTAATAATACTTTTGGATTAGTAATAAGAAAAGATTTATCAGAAAAATATAATATTAAAACTTACTCAGATTTAGCTAAATATGCCTCAAAACTTACCTTTGGCGCTGAGTATGATTTCTATGAAAGAGACGATGGATATGATGCATTATGTGAAACCTACGGATTAAAATTTAAAGATGTCAAAGATATAGATATAGGATTAAAATATGATGCAATAAATGCCAAAGAAATAGATGTAATGAATATGTTCACTACAGATGGTCAACTATCCGTTTCAGATGTGACAGTTTTAGATGATGATAAACACTTTTACAATACTTATTATTGTTCTACTGTTGTAAGAGAAGAAACTCTAGAAAAATATCCGGGATTAGAAAAAGTGTTGATGAAAATGGATAATATTATTGGTGAAAGAGAAATGGCTAAATTAAATTATGAAGTAGAAGGAAAAAATAGAGATGAAAAAGAAGTAGCCAAGGAGTTCTTACAAGAAAAAGGACTTATAGAATAGGTGGTGAAGTGTCATAGAAGATAATATTATAAAATTTCAAAATGTAAGTAAAAGATATAAAGATAAAATTGTACTAGAAAACTTTAATTTAAATATAAAAAAAGGGGAGTTTTTAACAATAATAGGTAGTTCAGGGTGTGGAAAAACTACAGTACTTAAATTAATAAATGGGCTTATATATGCTGAAAAAGGAAAGGTAATTGTCAATGGTGATGACATTTTGCAGACTAATAAGATTTACCTAAGAAGAAATATTGGATATGTAATTCAAGATATAGGACTTTTTCCTCATATGACTGTAGAAAAAAATATATCGTATGTATTGAATTTATCAAAAATAAAAAATAAAAAATTAATTAAAGAGAAGGTAAATGCAATAATAAAATTAGTTGGTATGGATTATGATATATTAAAACGATACCCAAGTGAATTATCAGGAGGGCAAAAACAAAGAGTAGGTATAGCTAGAGCTCTAGTTTCAAGTCCCAAAATTTTGCTAATGGATGAACCTTTTTGTTCAGTAGACGAGATTACTAGAAGGATATTACAAGAGGCAATAATTGACATTTATAAAAATTTAGGTGTTACTATAATTTTTATTACTCATGACATAAAAGAAGCCTTAAAACTTGGAACAAAAGTGGCAGTTATGAATGAAGGCAAAATAATTCAATATTCATCTCCTTGTCATATTAAGGAAAAACCACAAAGCGATTTTGTCAGAGATTTGGTAAGAGGTTATTAGTTTTTATATAGATATATTAATATAACTTCTTGTAACTTGAAGCAAATATATACTATATGGTAGATTTAAATTAACAATAAATAAGGAGATAAACCTATGAAAAAAATAATTACTATTTTTATCACTACATTAATAATATTTTCATTAGTTGGATGTAGCTCAGATAAAGTTGATAGAGATCCGGTTTTATCAGAAAGTTTAACAAAGGTATTAGATAAGATTTATGAAAGAGCAGATTTAGATGAAGAATTTAGAGCATCTTTAAAACATTATGAAACTGTAGAATTAAATAAAGAAAATATACAAGGATATATAGGGGACATAGACTTTAAATTTGCAGAGGGAATATGCTCAGCACCTATGATGAGTTCTATACCTTATGAGTTAGTATTACTTAAGTTAGATGATAATGCTGATGTAGATAAGGTTAAAGCAACAATAAAAGAAAACGCAAATCCAAGAAAATGGGTATGTGTTGAGGCAGAAGAAGTAATAGTAGAGAGTATAGATAATACAGTGCTATTTTTAATGGCAAATAAAACTGAAGCAAGTCCAATAAAAGATGCTTTTATGAGTTTATCAAAAGTTAAATAGTAAATAATATATAAAAGGCCTGGAGATACAATTTTCAGGCTATTTTTGCATAATGAAATTTTAAGGAGGTAGGAATTGTTATTTTCAAGTATAAGTTTTTTATATTATTTTTTGCCATTAACAATAATGATTTACTTTACATGTAAAAATAAATATAAAAATTTAATATTGTTTTTAGTAAGCTTGTTTTTTTATTTTTATGGAGAACCGAGTTATACTTTATTAATGTTAATTTCTGCTTTTAGTGGATATATTCATGGAATGTTAATAGATAAATATAGAAATAAAAAGTATTCAAAGTTATTCTTAATAAGTAGTGTGATTATAAGTTTAGGGATTTTGATTACTTTTAAATATGGAGATTTTATAATAAGAAACATTAATTATATATTATGTGCAAATACAAAACTATTAAATCTAGCACTGCCAATTGGAATTAGTTTTTATACATTTCAAATTCTAAGTTATGTTGTGGATGTGTATAGAGGAAAAGCAAAGGTATGTAAAGGTTTTATTGATTTCGCCACATATGTATGTTTATTTCCGCAACTTATTGCAGGACCAATAGTAAGATATACAACAATACAAGAAGAGTTGAATAGTAGAACTCATTCTTTTGAAAACTTTGCCTATGGTGTAAATAGATTTATTGTAGGCCTTAGTAAAAAAGTAATCTTGGCAAATAATCTAGGAATGCTTGTATATTTGATGAACAATAATATGGAAAAAAGTATTTTGTCATACTGGATAGTAGCTATTGTTTTCCCATTACAAATTTATTATGATTTTTCTGGTTATAGTGATATGGCTATAGGACTTGGAAGAATGTTTGGTTTTCATTTCTTAGAAAACTTCAACTATCCTTATATTTCAAAAAGTATTACTGAATTTTGGAGAAGATGGCATATATCACTTTCAAGCTTTTTTAGAGATTACGTATATATTCCTTTAGGTGGTAATAGAGTAAGTAATCTAAGGTGGATTTTTAATATATTTGTTGTATGGTTTCTCACAGGACTTTGGCATGGAGGCAGCTGGAACTTTGTATTATGGGGACTTTATTTTGGCACATTGCTAGTAATTGAAAAGTTATTATTAAAAGATATAATAAAAAAATTACCAAGATTTATTCAACATGTTTATGCTAAGTTTTTTATTATAATAAGTTTTGTGATTTTTTATAATGAAAATATAAAAGAAGTATTTAATAGCCTATATAATATGTTTAATTTTAATGGATTGATTATGTACAATGAATTCTCTGCTTATTATTTAAAAAGTTATACAGTGATTTTAATCATAAGTATAATAGGAAGCACACCTTTATTAAAAAATATAATTGAGAAAATAAGAAAAAGCTCTGCAGGAGAAAGAACTATTTTTCTAATAAATCCCTTATTTAATATGATTTTACTAATAATAGTCACTTCGTATTTAATAGACGGCTCTTTTAATCCATTTTTATATTTCAGATTTTAAGGAGGGATTAACATGGATATGAAATCAAAAAATAAAATAATTAGTATAAGCTTTATTATCATGTTACTTGGATTTATGTTTATCAATATTTTTTCAAAAGATAAAGAAATATCTTATGAAGAAAGAAGGAAATTATCACAATTACCTAAGTTTACAGTAGAAGAGCTTATAGAAGGTGAGTATTTCAAAGATATGGAAGATTATTTTTTAGACCAGTTTTCACTAAGAGATAATTTTAGAAAACTTAAAGCTTTTATTAATACTGAAATTTTTAAAGAAAAAGATAACAATGATATTTATATAATAGATAATAGTATTTATAAAATGGAATATCCCCTAAACGAGAAATCTATTTATAATAGTACAGATTTGTATAATAAAATAGCTTCTACATATTTTAAAAATTCAAATATATACTATACTATTGTACCTGATAAGAATTATTTTGTGTCAAAAGACAAAGGATATTTAAGTTTAGATTATAAGAAATTAATAAATATAATGAACAATGACACTAAAAATATGAAGTATGTTGATATTATAAAAGATTTAGAAATAAAAGATTATTACAATACAGACTTACATTGGAAACAAGAAAATTTGCTTACTGTGGCAGAAAATTTACTTAAAACAATGGAAAATAAAGGTAGTAGTAACAAGTATGAAGAAAAAAAGTTTGACTATTTTTATGGATCATATTATAGACAAGCTGCAACTAATATTAACCCCGATAAACTTATTTATTTAAATAATAAGATAATTGAGGGTTGTAAGGTATATGATTTTGAAAATCAGGAGTATATAAAAGTTTATAATGATGAAAATTTTAAGAATGTTGATTCTTACGATGTATATTTAGGAGGACCTAAACCTCTTTTAAGTATAGAAAATCCAAATAACACAAGTGGAAAAGAGCTTTATATATTTAGAGATTCCTTTGGGAGCAGTTTAGCACCATTACTTATAAGTGAATACTCAAAAATAATTTTAATAGATTTAAGATATATAAACTCTACTAAATTTGAAAAATATATTCAAACTGAAGAAAATAGTGACGTGCTATTTATGTATAATACATTAGTTTTAAATAATAGTGGTATAATAACTAAGTTTTTTAGCTTATGATTTATTTAGTAGATATTAAAAATTTATTAAAATGTAGTTACTAAGAATTGGAAACTGGTAGCTACATTTTTTGTAGGTATAATTATAAAAAAATGTAAAGTTAACTTGACATAAAATTATAATCTGCTATTATTAAAGTGTGTAAAGTGTGCTTTACATAAACTGATAAGGAGTGCACTATTTATGAACAATAGATTAGAAGAAATTAGAAAACAAAGAGAAATAACACAAGAAGAGCTAGCAGCAGCACTGAAGGTTTCTAGACAAACTATTAGTTCTTTGGAAAAGGGAAGATATAATCCTTCTATTATTCTTGCTTTTAAAATTGCACGATATTTTAATATGCAGATAGAAGAAATATTTATTTATGAAGAAGAAAAATAATTTTTATATCTAGTAGGGAGGTATAGATAATGAAAAAGAGTTTGGTAGATTATAGTTTTACTATATTAGGTATACTATTACTTGGGTTAGGTTTATTTCTTATAAAATCCATATCAAATCCACAAGGGATTATGCAAACACTACCATATATTTGTGTTGGGTTAGGGTGTGGGGTTTTTGGTCATGGCATGGGTAATATATTAGGTGAAAGGGCTATGAAAAATAATCCTGAGATAAAAAAACAATTAGAAATAGAACAAAATGATGAAAGAAATATTGCAATTGGCAATGCTGCAAAAGCCAAGGCCTATGAAATGATGATTTATGTATTTGGAGCACTAATCCTTTCTCTTGCTCTTATGGGAGTAGATATGGCGATTATACTATTACTAGTTTTTTCTTATTTATTTGTAGTATTTTATGGTATATTTTACAGATTTAAATATGACAAAGAAATGTAAATAAGAAACAATAGAAAATATATAGTAGTATTTTTCAATATAAATAATATAAGGAAGTTTTAAGAGATGCAGTAACGGATGATGTTCTAAACGCATGAGGTGAAGCTTATCAAGTTATAGCACAAGTATTTATTGATGTAGAAAAAGATATGTATGCAGAAAAAGGATGGATAGCCAATAGGTAATCCATCCTTTTAAAGTATGTCTTCTAAAGTATATTCACTTAAAGTGAGTTTAAATGAATTCAGAGCATCATTTATAATAGGTTTTAGTTTACAACAATCATTTATAGAGCAAGTATTATTCTCAAGAGAAAAACATTCAAGAATATTTAAGTTATCCTCAGTTGTTTCAAGAAGTTTGCCTAAGTTTATATCTTTAGGATCCATACCCAATTTTATACCACCATTTCTTCCTTTAGATGATGAGATATAATTATTTTTAGATAATTTATATACTATTTTCTTTATATGATGAGTTGATAAACCTAAAATGGATGATAGTTCATCAACAGTAGAAAGATTATCTGGATGATTACCTAAATACATTAGTATTCGAAAGCTATAATCTGTAAATTTTGATAAATACATTATAATCTCCTTTGATAAGATAGTTTATATATGTATTATTATATAAATTCCTAAGTATTAAACACAAGATAAATAATAAATTTTTAGATTTGAAGTTTAAATTAATATAAAAAGTATATTTAGCTTAGGATAATAATTACAAATATTTTGAAGGAAATATTATACTGTGGTGTTGGTAAGATGTTTATTTTATGAATTCGATAGTTCACGAAATAGAAAATTTTATGTTAAAATTATAGAAGGGTAAAAATAATAAAAAAATTTTGAAAAAACTGTTTAAGGTTAATAATACGTGGTATTAATATAGCATAATAAAAAATTAAAACTAAACAGTATATAATATTTAGTTTATATAAAAATTAGGGAGGAATATAAGATGAAAAAATTTGTTTGTACAGTATGTGGTTATATATATGAAGGAGAAGCTGCTCCAGAAGTATGTCCAGTATGTAAAGTAGGAGCTGAAAAGTTCGAAGAAATGAAAGGTGAAATGAATTGGGCTGATGAGCATAGAATAGGTGTAGCCCAAGGAGTTGACGAAGAGATAGTTGAAGGATTAAGAGCTAACTTCGTTGGAGAATGTACAGAAGTAGGAATGTACTTAGCTATGTCAAGACAAGCTGATAGAGAAGGACATCCAGAAGTTGCAGAAGCTTACAAGAGAATAGCTTTCGAAGAAGCAGAACATGCTGCTAAATTTGCTGAATTATTAGGAGAAGTAGTTGTTGCTGATACTAAAGAAAACTTAAGAGTTAGAGTTGACGCTGAGTACGGAGCAACTGAAGGAAAATTAAAAATAGCTAAGAGAGCTAAAGAATTAGGATTAGATGCTATACATGATACAGTTCATGAAATGTGTAAAGATGAAGCTAGACATGGTAAAGCATTCTTAGGATTATTAGAAAGATACTTTGGTAAACAAGCTTAATTAACATAAAAATAATAATTTACAAAAGCTGTATTACACTTAATAAAAGGTGTAATACAGCTTTTTATTTAAAAAAACATTTAGAATATGAAAAATATAACCCTTTAAATAAAATGTTTGTAACTAATAATTAAAAAACTACCTCTTACAAAGATAAATTAACCACTTACTCTAAATTCGTTTACAAAGAAATTCTAATGACTATAATTGATAATGTGGAGAGTGAAGATATGAAAATACGAATTGAAGTTGATGAAAGAATTGAAGAAGATGAAGTAATAGTTAGGTGCAGCCAATTAAATGAAGAAGTGAGTAATATTCAAAAAGCCATAACTGAAATAATCTCACAGAAAACGCAAATTACTTTTTATAAAGATAATGTGGAGTACTATATATCATTGGCAGAAATATTATTCTTTGAGACAGAATATGCTAATATTAGTGCCCACACAGGTGACGATATTTATCAGGTTAAGTACAAGCTTTATGAACTTGAAGAGATTTTACCAGATAATTTTATGAGGATATCAAAATCTACTATATTAAATATAAATCACATTTACTCCATAACACGAAACCTAACATCATCAAGTATCGTTGAATTCCAAAATACACATAAACAAGTGTATGTTTCAAGACATTATTATAAACCACTAAAAATTAAGTTATTAGAAAAGAGGAGATAAAATGAAAAAAGAAAGAATTTTTTGGGGCCTTTTGCTTGTATTAGGAAGTGTTGCTTTAATAGTTAATAAACTTGGCTACTTTGCTAATATAAATGTATTTAGTGTATTATTAACAGTTTTTCTCTTGGGAATTATGATAAAAAGTACACTTAGAAGAAGCTTTCCAGGAATATTATTCCCATTAGCATTTATTTGCATTATATTTGATAATCAACTAGGTATTACAGCAATTACACCATGGACAGTATTAATAGCCGCAACTCTTGGTAGTTTTGGTCTTTCCATGATTTTTTATAAAGGACCTAGATGGCATCACTATAAACATAAATATGATTGTAAATATGATGAGTATGAAACTATTAATATTGAAGATGAAGGTCATATAAAATTAGGTACTAGCTTCGGTGGAAGTATCAAATATATTAACTCAGATAAATTTGAGCAAGCAGATTTAGATTGTAGCTTTGGTTCAATGAAGGTATATTTTGATAATACCAAGTTGTATAATGGACGTGGAGTAGTTAGAATAGGTGCATCATTTTCTGGAGTAGAGTTATATATACCTAAGACTTGGACTGTGGAGAATAGGGTTAATACATCTTTTGCAGGTATAGATGAGAAAAACAGAAATATTGGAAATTCAGATAATATTTTAACCATAATAGGAAGTGCTAGTTTTTCAGGTGTAGAAATAGTATATGTATAAATATTATAAATAAACTAAGGGTATTTCAATAATGTAACACGCCCCAATTGTTGGACCAAAATTCTAACGATGGGGGTGTTTTTTATGTGGTCAAAATATTTAAAAAATGTGATATTATTAAGAGGTATATGTAAAAATATAAGAGTACTAAGTAATAAAGAAAGATGAGGTGAAACTTTGCAATACATATTTAAATTAGACAAAGAAAACAAAATATTTTATAAAACATTGCTTACCTTATGTATTCCAATAATAATTCAGAACTTATTATCAACTTTAATAAATATGGTTGATACAATTATGGTTGGAGGGCTGGGAGAGGTATCAGTGGCAGCAATTGGTATAGCTAATCAATACTTCTTTTTATACAACATGGCTTTATCAGGAATTATAGGAGGAGCAGGTTTATTTATTGCTCAATTTTTTGGAAAGAATGATAAAGAAAATATAAGAAAAATTACAGCTTTAGGATCATTATCTGCTCTAGCTTTAGGAATAATATTTGCCACTATGGCAATTTTTTCTCCAAAGTTTATAATTCATTTCTTTTCTCTTGATGAAAGTGTAGTTGAAATTGCCGTAAATTACTTTTTAATAATAGGATTTTGTTATCCTATAATTGCAATTAGTAATGTATTTAGTATGGGATCGAGAAGTATTAGAAATCCAAAGCTTGGAATGATTTGTAGTTCTATATCATTAGTATTAAATATAATTCTAAACTATATATTTATATTTGGAAAATTTGGAATGCCGGCTTTAGGTGCTAGCGGTGCAGCCTTGGCAACAGTTATATCGAGAATAGTTGAGTTAATATTGTTAGTTAGTTATGTTTATTTTATTAAAAGTGATTATGAATTAAGATTTACTTTTAAAGATATAAAATTAATCAATAGAGATTTATTTAAGGCGTTTATATCTAAAACAATACCTGTATTTTTTAATGATACTTTATGGGCATTTGGAACCGTATTGTATGCAGTGGCTTATTCTAAAGCGGGAACATCAGCTATTGCAGCCAGCCAAATTGCATCAAGTACAGGAAATTTCTTTATAATGACATCAGTATGTATAGCTATTGGCTCATCTATTATGATAGGAAATGAATTAGGTGCGGATCATATAGAAAAGGCAGTTAGCTATTCTAAGAAGTTCGCCATACTAGTATGTTTAGCAGGGGTAGTTTTTGGTGGATTACTAATTTTATCAATTCCAGCACTTCTAAAAGTTTTTAGTGTAAGCCCAGGTCTTGCACCAGATATAAGAAAGATATTTATTGTAATGGGAGTATTAATGGCACTAAAGACATTTAATACTTTTATAATAATAGGAGTACTTAGAAGTGGTGGAGATACTAAATATGCTTTAACTCTAGAAATGGGATGCATGTGGTTTGTATCATTGCCTTTAACATTCCTTGCTGCTTACAAAGGTGTTCCTATTTATATTTTAGTTGCTTTAACTTATACAGAGGAAATTGCAAAATTTATATTTGGTGTACCAAGAGCTTTGTCTAAGAAATGGGCAAACAATATTGTAAAAGACATATAAAATGGTTAACAGAATGTTAAAACTTGTTTACTAAGTTGACTTTTTTTGATATTAGAGTTACAATCAAACTATTATCGGTCAACTGACCGACAAGGGATAAGGAGGTATTTCATGGGAACATATATTAGGGAACCTATTAATGGATTTACTCATTTAGGTGGAGCAATTCTTTCTTTTGCAGGTCTCTTAGCATTAGTAATAAAAACTACATTAACAAGTGCATCTGCTATAGACTTAACTGCAGTAATCATATTTGGAATAAGCATGATTTTGCTTTATGCAGCATCAGCTACATATCATTTAGTAATGGCATCAGATAAGGTAATTGCATTTTTAAGAAAATTAGATCATTCTATGATTTTTATACTTATAGCAGGATCATATACTCCATTTTGTTTAATTGCATTAGAAGAGCACAAAGGTTGGATTTTATTTACAGTTGTTGCTACAATAGCAGTTTGCGGCGTTCTATTCAAAATGATTTGGTTTAATTGTCCTAGATGGATATCTACTTGTATATATATAGGTATGGGATGGATATCAGTATTTATGATAAAACCACTTTATAGCTCTATACCATTTGGAGGGATATTTTTATTACTTATGGGAGGAATATTTTATACCATAGGAGCAGTAATATATGGGCTTAAGCCATCTGCACTTAAATTTAAAAATTTAGGATTTCATGAGATATTTCATATATTTATCCTTTTAGGAAGTTTATGTCACTTTATCTCAGTGTTTGAATATGTAATATAAAACAAAAATCACCCACTCTAATTATTAGAATGGGTGATTTTTGTTTTAATAATTTGTAACTAAATATGAATAAAACATAAAAATAATAGAAAGACCATATGGCTAAAAATCGTATATAATATAGTCAATATGTAATAAGGGGGATATTATGTTAAAGGATATAAATGTAAAAATAAACCGAATAAAGGATCAGGTTGCAGAGAAAAAAGTATTAGAAGAAAAGCTTAATAATCTGGATAAAGAAATTTCTATGTATGAGTGTGAATTGAGAGATTTAGAAGAAATTTTAAATAAGGAACTACACGATGTAGAAAAACTAAAGAAGGTATCTTTATCAAGTATTATATGCACAATTATAAGAAATAAAGATGAAAAGATTGAAAAAGAAGAAAAGGAATATTTAATAGCAAAACTTAAACATGGTGACTGCTTTTCTAGAATTACTTCATCTAAAAACAGCAAGTTAAGAATAGAGGATAGATTAAGCTCATTAGAGAATTGTGAAAATAGGTATGCTGAGTTATTAGATACAAAATTATCCCTAATAAATATATATGGAGATGCAAATGAGAAAAATAGAATTATAAACATGGAAAAAGAACTAGACAATTGCCTTAAAGGGCTTAAGGAAATGGAAGAATCTATAGAATCTGGGAATATTTTATATGAAGAAATTGCATATACAAAAGAAATATTACAGTCTGCAAAAAACTGGGGAACTATTGATTTACTTGGTGGAGACTTTATTTCTTCCATAGCAAAGCATGAAAAAGTTGACCAAGCTCAAAATCAGTTTATAAGAATTTCAAATTTGTTATGTAATTTTAATAAAGAATTAAAAGATATTAATATAGATAGCTTAAATTTTTCTAATACCATGAAAACTTTTGATATATTTTTTGATAATATATTTACAGATATATCTGTAAACAGTCAGATAAATAATTCTTATGAAGATATTTGTAAATTACAAAGAGAAGTTGATATTATTCTAAAAAAATTAAAAGATAGCAAAGTAAGCTTACATGAAGTTATAGATGACAAGAAAGATGAATATGATAAATTTATAAATAGTATTTAATCTAAAAAGGTATTAATAGATGAAAATTAAAAACTTACATCTATTAATACCTTAACTTTTAGGAAATTTTGTCGTCATAATTTTTTATTCCTTTATTAACTATAACAACAAACCATACTAAAGCTATACCTAAAATAGCATGGCCAAGACCTGATATGTGGCTAAGACCAGCAAAATCACTATTACTAACTTGTAATATACCCCTATAAACTAATGTAGAAATTAAATATAGAAGACCTATATTGTAAGTTATAATCCATGATTTAAAACCTTTTATTTTAGAAATGTTAAAGTTCTTTTCTAGTAGTAATACAATTATAAAAAATATGAATCCAAGCATTAATGTATGTGTATGAGTTACACTTAAAGATGTCACTCCAGTGAAATTATTTATTTTTGTAAACTCTCTATAAAAAACTCCTAATACCAACCCTAAAATCAAATAAAATGTTGAAATCTTAAAATATTTTTGCATATCCTACCTCCCGCAAAATAATTAATAATAATATATATACCTAAAAAGGTTCGAGTTGAAACAAAGTGAAGTAGGATTAATTTATTTAAAATTTTAAATCAAGAGCTGTGAGTCTATTATAAATTTCCTTCATAAGGCTAATTTCATCTTCTTTGTTATAAGCCTCATAAGTAACGGAAAGTCTTAAATAAGCATCACAATCATCCCAAGGAACAGTGGATAACATGGCGTTATTTAAAATATAAGCGAAAGCATCTTCTGCACTATTGAATACTACATCACCAGCACCTTTAGGAATAGGGACATAAAGGTAAAATCCACCTTTAGGCTTTTCCACCCTAAATCCAATTTTTCTTAGAACATCAATCAGTAAATCGAAACGTCTAGAATATCTTTCTATATTTTCTGAAATGAACTTTTCATAGTGATCAAGAGCAAATGAAGCTGCTTTTTGTATAGGAATAAATTGTCCAGAGTCAGTGTGACCTTTAATAGTTGAATAAAGTTTAATAGTCTTAGGAGATCCTACTACAAAAGCCATTCTAAAGCCAGTCATATTAAAGCTTTTAGATAAAGAGTGAATTTCTAAACAAAGATCCATAGCTCCATCGACGCTTAAAATACTTAAGGGTTTATGACCATCATAAGTTAAAGCACCATATGCCATATCAGAGATTATGAAAATCTTATTTTTTCTGCAAAAATCAACTAAATATTCATAATACTCTTTAGTGGCAATTTGTCCAGTTGGATTGTTTGGATAATTAATATAAAGAAGTTTAGATCTTTTTAAAATATTTTTAGGAATATTTTCTAAGTCAGGGAAAAAGTTGTTTTCTTCACAAAGGGGTAAATTGTAGACTTCTCCACCTAGAAATTTAGTATAAGTACCCATAATCGGATAGCCAGGCACAGTCATTAAGCAAATATCACCTGGATTTATAAAGCCTATAGGAATCATGGCTAAAATAGATTTTGAGCCTATACCATGCATAACATTTTCGCAAGTTAAATTGTCTATATGATATACGTTTTTCATAAATCTACAAGCTGCTTCTTGAAACTCAAATATGCCATTGTCTGCATAAAATCTATTTTCATTCTTATGTGATTCTCTACACAAAACATCAACAATTGAAGAGTCGGCAATTTTATCAGGCTCACCAACTCCCATATTAATAAGTGGTGTGTCAGGATTATTTATTTTAGCATCATTAGTCATTTTTTTTAATTTTTCAAATTTGTATAATCGCGTAGATGTATTAAAGAAAGATAAATCGCCCAGTCTTTCTGAAATCATGCTGTCTATAAAATCCATTTTTAATCCTCCAAAAGTGTCAAGATACTTTATATTATGAAAAATTACTAAAAATGGGACGACTTTATTCTTTTTTATTATTTATTGCAATTTTCTAAGATTGAAGGAATATCTTCAACTGTTACACTTTCATAAACTCGTCCGTTGACAGTTACGATAGGCGTTTTACGGCAAACTCCTACACATCCACCAGATTCCAAACTAAACTTCATGTCTTTAGTAGTTTCTCCAGATTTGATTCCAATTAATTTTTCGAATTCATGAATAATACTAGAACTATTATCATTGCTACAAGCACTACCAAAGCAAATTTTTATCTTGTATTTACCTTTAGGTTCAGTGACAAAGTAGCTATAAAAATTAACAACACTTTCCACATCGCTAAAAGGAAGATTTAACTTATCTGCAATGTGAGTCTGCACATCTTTCGGTAGGTATCCGAATATACTTTGAGCATGATGTAAAGTATTCATCAGTGTTTTTTCATTATCATGGATTGAATTTATAAATATATCTAACGCATTAAATAATTCTTTATTTTGAGAAATAAAATCACACATATTAATCTCCTTTAGATGTTTAAATATGAACTTTCTTTTTATACCCTTCAGTTAATGAGTATAAACTTTCTAAGGACTAAATGATATACCGTAATCATTAATAATACAAACTTATTTATATAAAGCAAATGTAAGACAAGTATTACATTAATATGTGTTATTATTTATAATATATTTGAAAATAAATGAAAGAAGGTGTTAAGGATGAAAATTTCAAAAAAAGAAGCATTTTCAATACCTAATATAATGGGGTATTTTAGGATAATTTTAATACCTGTATTTTTATATGTTTATTATAATGCAACATCAGTGGAGGATTATTATGTTGTAGCAGGTATAGTATGCATTTCTGGAATAACAGACTTTTTAGATGGTTTTATAGCTAGAAAGTTTAATATGATTACTGAATGGGGAAAGTTTATAGATCCTTTGGCAGATAAGTTAACTCAAGCAGCTCTTGTATTTGCTTTATCATTTAAATATAAATTAATGTGGTACTTAGTTGGCTTATTTATAGTAAAAGAAGGATTTATGGCAATTATGGGAATTATAATGCTTAGAAAAGGTAAAAAACTAGATGGAGCCAAGTGGTTTGGAAAGCTTTGTACGGCAATATTGTACATAGTAATGTTTATGTTAATGTTATTCCAAAAAATGAATAATGATAACGCGAACTTCTTAATATTAGTGTGTGGATTATTTATGTTAATGTCTTTTATACTATATATGCCTGTATTTTATAAGATGCATAAATCAAATAAATAAGATATTTTTTGTAGAGTATTATATCCTTTATTCATATAGTTATATATAAGCATAAAATCAGGGGGGATTATATGACAACATATATTCTATACACATTGGCAGCTGGAATGTGCTTTATATCATATTTTAAAAGTAAGGAAAAAACAAAAAATGCTTTAATCAAAGTCTGTAAATCTATGGAAAATATTATGCCTCAATTTTTATCCATAATAGTAATTGTAGGGTTAATGCTAGCTTTTATTGATACTGACACAATTTCAAATTTAATAGGGAATAAATCAGGTTTTTTAGGAGTTTTATTTTCTGCAACTGTAGGGTCAATTGTTATGGTTCCAACTTTTGTAGCATTTTCAACTGCAAATACTTTATTAAATAGTGGTGCTGGCTATGCTCAAGTAGCAGCATTAGTATCAACTTTAACTTTTGTAGGAATAATGACTTTTACCCTAGAATCTAAATATATTGGCAAAAAGGCCGCATTTTATAGGAACTTATTTGCATTTCTATTTTCATTTGTAGTTGCCTTTTTTATGGGGGTGATTTTAGGGTGAAAAACAAAATTCATTACTTAGCAAATAGGTATAAGCTTTTTCTTATTGTTTTAACTATTCTTGTTTTAGTTATTATATTTGAAAAAAATATTGGTATAAAGGCATTTAATAGTTCAAAAGATAGTTTTCTACAGATGTTATCAGTGCTACCACCTATTATGATTCTTCTCGGATTAATGGACGAATGGGTATCTAGAGAATCAATGATGAAGTATATGGGTGTTGATTCTGGAATTATGGGAATCGCCATTGCCATAGCTTTTGCAACTTTTGCGGCAGGGCCAATGTATGCTGCATTTCCGTTTACAGCTGTATTACTTAAGAAAGGGGTAAAATTTACGAATGTAATTATTTTTATGAATGCTTGGTGTGTTATAAAGATTTCTACTCTTCTATTTGAAATAAGTTCCTTAGGATACAAATTTACTTTCTATAGATTATTAATCGATTTTATTGGAGTTATTGCAATGGGATATTTAGTTAATTATTTTGTTATAAAAGTAGGTAAGGAAGATAAAGTTTTAAGTAGCTATATGAAAGAAAATATTTAAAAATAAAGATGCAAGGCATGAGATATATTTATATAAATCATGCTTTGCTTAAATTTTGATATATTATTTAATTTAAGAAAGGATACCAACTTTTCTCAATAAGAATTCAGCATTTGTAGTAAGGGATCTTTCTTTTTTTAGCTTGTAATCAAAGTAAATTTCATTATCTTTATAATGTTCATTAAAGCTATAGTTTATAATATTAGGATTTTCATATTCTAAATTACAAACATCTAAATCATGGGTTGTAATCATTCCTGAAACATGACATTTACATAATTCTCTTAGGACACCTTCAGCACCTTTAAGCCTATCAATGGAATTTGTTCCCCTAAAAATCTCATCTATCAAAAATAATGTATGAGAGTTAACATGAGACTGGTCAATTACTTTTTTTATTCTTTTTAGTTCTGCATAGAATGTTGAGATCCCTTCGTTTAAATCATCTCTTATACGCATAGATGTAATTATATTCATTTTAGATGATAACATGCTATTGGCACATACATAACTTCCAGAGCAAGCAAGAACCATATTAATACCAACAGTCCTCATAAAAGTAGTTTTACCAGACATATTAGAACCAGAAATAATGTAAATATTATTATCTAGATTAAAATCGTTGCAAATACGTTTATTATTGGATATTAAAGGATGACCCATATTTGTAGCTTCAATGATGTTGTCTTTCTCAGTAAAATTAGGAAGACACATATTGTTACAAATTCTAGGAAGATTGGCAAAGCTAATTAAACTTTCCAATTCTCCTAAAGTATAAAACCAATTTTCTACTGAATCAGAATATTCTTGCTTCCAATTATCTAAATCGATGGCGCTTTTGTAGTCCCAAAGCAATAGTGAGTTTAAAATAATGCACATAACGCCATTATTACGCTGATTTATATTTGAAGCAATTTTTGATAGTTTGTTAACTCCAACTTTAGCTTTTTCTATATTGTTTTCAATTTCTTTTAATTTATCAGAAGTAAATTTTGCTTTTGTAATATTATTAATAACATCGTAGTAACGATTAATTTTAGGTGCTAATTTTTTAAGTGTTCCAACATAACTATTTGCTTTTAAATAACCAATAACCCATAGTAATAGTTGAAATATAATTAAACAGTTAAGAATAATAAAACCAATAGTATTTTTAGTTGCTAGAGCATAAAGCAAAGCAATACAAGTTACTATACTAGATACTTTAAATAATAATTTTAAAAACTTACTTTCAATAAATCTTTTTTTATCTTGGAGCTGTGAAATTAAATTGGCAAAATCCTCATCTACACCTATAAGAGAAAAATCATACTCTGCTTCAACAGAAAAATCATAATTTTTGCTGAGCTCAGAAATAGCATTATGACGATTTTCAATTTCTTTATCAGAAAAATTAGGGCTTAGCAAGTCTTTTACAAATCTTTTTCTTCCATAATAAGTACCAGTACCATTAATCATTTGGAATAAAGAATTTTTACCTACTATATCCAAGTCCGTTGCATAAGGGTGATCATAATTTATAAATTCTTCGCCAATATCTGTAAAGTTAGACCATTCACCAGAAAGTCTCTTTATATTAGCTTCATCAATTTTTATAATTCCTTCAGCTTTATCTATTTGTTCATAAATAGTTTTATGAAATAAAGATGCAATAATAAAGATAACTATTTCTACAATTAAAAATAAAATTAATTTTAAAGGATAGTGATTTACATATATTTTGTATATGTTGTAGCATATTAAAATAAACAATGCCATTTTAAATACAGATATTATATTAGCAGTTTTGTTATGTTCTAATATACTTGCTTTTCTTTTTTCTATATCATCATTGAATTTTGATTCCATATGTTTTACCTCCAAATTTATCCTGTAACTTTTATGATAACCAATATTTATAGAAAATCCAACTAATTTGCTTTATTTAATGTTTAAATTAAATTTTTACTAGTAATTTACTTGCTTTTCATGATTAAAATAAATATTAAAAATTGTATTGACTCTGACGTTACGTTATAGAATATAGTTATAAGTGTAATAGGGAATTGAAGAAAGGAGGTTGAAAAATGAAGATAAGTGAAGTAGCAAAATTGACAGGTATAACAGTTAGGACTTTGCATTATTATGATGAAATAGGACTGTTAAAGCCTAGTGAAATTACAGAATCAGGATATAGGTTGTATTGTAAAGATTCTCTTGAAACTTTGCAGCAAATATTGTTTTTTAGAGAGTTAGATTTTCCTTTAAATGAAATAAAAGAAATAATGACAAATCCCAATTATAATAAAACGGAAGCTTTGAATAAGCAAAAAGAATTGCTAGTAAAAAAACGCCAACGAATAGATAATTTGATTGGCCTTATAGATAATACTATTGAAGGAGATAATAATATGAGTTTTAAAGAATTTGATATGAAAGATATAGAAGAAAGTAAAAAGAAATATGCTAAAGAGGTAAAAGAGCGTTGGGGAAATACAGACGCATACAAAGAATGTGAGGAAAAAATAAATAGCTACAGTGAAAATCAATGGGGCTCTATTAATAAAGAAGGTAGTGAAATTTTAAAAGCTTTTGGAGAGCATATAGGTTGTGATCCAGGAAGTGCAGAAGTACAAGGTTTAGTAGAAAAATGGAGAAATCACATTTCGTCTAATTTTTATAATTGTACAAAAGAAATTTTATCAGGCTTAGGTTTAATGTATATAAATGATGATCGATTTCAAAAAAATATTGATCAAAATGGGGAAGGGACAGCTAAGATAATGTCAAAAGCTATTGAAATTTACTGTTCTAAATAAAGAAAAATTATTTTATAAAGTTAAAATTAAGAGGATCTTTTTAATATTTAATATATATTAATTCAGACTCATTATATCTAGCAATAGCATAAATTACATCGGAAAGTCTATTTACATATTTCAATAACTGTGGATTGACAATGTCAGCCTTACTAAGAGAAATAATTCTTCTTTCAGCCTTTCTACAAATTGTTCTAGCTATATGTAAGTTAGCAGATATTAAACTAGTTCCAGGAACTATAAAAGCATCTATTTTATCAATTTTTGAAATATAATAATCTATAATTTTTTCCAGTGACTTTACATCATCGTCAGTTATAGGTGCTTTATATTTTCCCTCTTCCTTAGTTGCTAATTCAGCAGATACAGCAAATAACTTTATTTGTATGCTTCTTAAAATTTCTTTATCTTCGTCTTTAGCATAATTTGTACAAAGACCTATGTAAGAATTTAGTTCATCTAAAGCTCCATAAGATTCCACTCTTATATCATCTTTATCAACTCTAATTCCGTCATATAGAGAAGTTTTACCTTTATCCCCTGTCTTAGTATATATTTTCATAGTTGTCCTCCTTATATATTTTTATTAATAATATACCCATGAATAATTAATACATATTCAAATATTTATTAAAGATAGCACATTAAAATAAGAAATTGTGGGTATATACTAATTATAAAACGAATTTATCAAAATTGTTGATGATATAAAAATTAATAAACATATATACGAAAAATTATAATTTATGGAGGAAAATAAAATGGCAAATTGTGATTCATGTCCATCAAAAAATAATTGTAATAAACAAGATACTTGTACAATAGAAAATAATCCGAATAATAAAATAAAAAATATAATAGGTGTTATGAGTGGAAAAGGCGGAGTAGGAAAATCTACAATAACATCATTAATAGCAAAAAAACTTAATAAAGAAGGATACAAAGTAGGAATATTAGATGCAGATATAACAGGACCAAGTATTCCAAGACTTATGGGAGTACAACATGAAAGAGCATTTTCAAACAATGGAAAAGATATTTATCCTATAATAACTAAAGAAAATATAAAAACTATGTCTGTGAACTTTATGGTAAATGATGAAAGTCAGCCAGTAGTGTTTAAAGGGCCTTTAATAAGTAATACAATAAAACAATTTTACAAAGATGTAATGTGGGAAGAGTTAGATTATTTATTAATAGATATGCCTCCTGGAACAGGAGATGTTGCCCTTACGGTTATGCAATCTTTACCTTTAGCTGGAATGATTATGGTATCTGTCCCTCAAGATATGATATCCATGATAGTTGCAAAAGGTGTAAATATGGCAAAAACATTAAATATAAATATATTAGGTGTGGTAGAAAATATGAGTTATATTGAATGTCCAGACTGCAATAAAAAGATTAAGTTATTTGATGGAGAAGAAACAGAAACATTCTTGAAAGAAATGAATTTGGATTTTTTAGGAGAATTACCAATGACTAGGGAAATTGTGGAAATTACTCATAAGGGATCAGAAGAGGTAAGTGAAGAATTAGAAAATATTTTAAGTAATATAGTAGAAAAAATAAATAAAAAATTATAAAAAAACTGAATTATATAAAATTATATCAAAATGAACTTGTTAAAATTATTAAAAATACTATAATTAGTGATATATTTATTTCTAGAGTAAAAGGAGACTTAAATGAAAATAAAGGTTATGACTGTATTTGGTACTAGACCAGAGGCTATAAAAATGGCTCCCCTAGTAAAGGAATTAGAATCTAGAGAAGAAATAGATAGTATAGTATGTGTAACAGCTCAACACAGACAAATGTTAGACCAAGTGTTAGATGCATTTAATATAAAACCTGATTATGATTTAAATATTATGAAACCAGGTCAGACCCTTGCAGATATAACTAGTAGGGCATTACAAGATTTAGATTGTGTTATAAGAGAAGCTAAACCAGATATTGTATTAGTTCATGGAGATACAACAACAACTTTGGCAGCTAGTTTTGCAGCGTTTTATAATAAAGTAACCCTTGGTCATGTGGAGGCCGGTCTAAGAACCTATAATAAATATTCTCCTTATCCAGAGGAGATAAACAGGCAAGTAACAGGGGTTATAGCTGATATTCACTTCACTCCAACAGAAATATCAAAAGAAAACTTGACTAGGGAAGGTAAAAAAGAATCATCTATATACGTTACTGGAAACACGGCAATAGATGCACTAAAAACTACAATAAGAGAAAATTATACTCATAATATAATAAAAAAAATAGGTAATGACAGGATGATACTTCTTACAGCACATAGAAGAGAAAATTTAGGTCAAAATATGAAAAGTATGTTTAGTGCAATAAAAAGAATAGTTGATGAATTTGAAGATGTTCAAGTTGTTTATCCTATACATTTGAATCCTCTTGTTAGAGAAACTGCCAATGAAGTATTTGGAGATTGCAATAGGATACATTTGATAGAGCCTTTGGAAGTATTAGACTTTCATAACTTTCTTAATAAATCTTATATAATAATGACAGATAGTGGTGGAATTCAAGAAGAAGCACCTTCTCTAGGAAAACCTGTATTAGTACTTAGAGATACAACAGAGAGACCAGAGGGGATAGCTGCAGGTACTTTAAAGTTAGTTGGTGTAGATGAAGAAACCATTTATGCTTTAACAAAGGAATTATTAACTAATAAGGAAATATACAATAATATGTCAAAGGCTTCAAATCCATATGGTGATGGAAATGCCAGCAGATATATTGTTGATGAAATAATAAAAAAATTTAAATAGGAGTTGAAAAAAATGTTAGAAGTAGGAGTAAAAGCGCCTGAATTTAAATTACAAGATAAAGAAGGAAATGAAGTAAGTTTATCAGATTTTAAAAATAAAAAAGTAGTTTTGTATTTTTACCCAAGAGACAATACAGCTGGATGTACTAAGCAAGCATGTGCTTTCAGGGATAGTTATGAACAATTCATATTAAAGGATGTAGTAGTAATAGGAATAAGTAAAGATAGTGTAAAATCACACAGTAATTTTGCTGCAAAGCATGAACTACCATTTATATTACTGTCAGATCCTGAACTTGAAGCAATAAAGGCTTACGATGTATGGCAGGAAAAGAAGTTATATGGAAAAGTTAGTATGGGTGTGGTAAGAACAACATATATTATAGACGAAAATGGAATTATAGAAAAAGTATACAATAAGGTCAAAACTGACAAGAATGCAGGAGAAATATTGGAGTATTTAGGATAGATATAAAAGAACCGAATTTATTTGGTTCTTTTTTTATGGTATTATAAGAAGAAGATAGGAGTGAGACATTTTGAAATTGCAAAAACCAGGAATGAGAAATATAAAAACAGGTATAGGAGTTATGATATGCGTACTAATTGGCAAAATGAATGTAATAGATAGTACTTTTTATGCAGCAATAGCTTGTATTGTTTCTATGCAAACAACTGTAAAAAGCTCGTTAACAGTAGGTATAAACAGATTAAAGGGAACATTTATTGGTGGTTTAATAGGATTTCTATTTGTACTTATTCATCCAGGTGATCCAATAATATCTTGTTTAGGAATAATCACAACTATTTATATTTGTAATATTTTAAAAATAAATAAATCTATAACTATTGCTTGTGTTGTATATTGTGCAATTCTATTAAATATAGGTGATGCAAGCCCAATAGCATATTCTTTATCTAGAACTTTAGATACCTCTATAGGAGTAATCGTAGGAGTAGCTGTAAACTATTTTATATATAGACCAGATTACTTAGAAAGCATATATAAAGAAATTAGAATAATTGAAGAAACATCAATTAGGCTACTAAAGAGTGAAATAGAAAAAGGGGAACATGCTGATATTTCATCTTTAAAAAATGAAATTACAAGATTAGAAGGATTGTACAAAAACTTTTTAGACGAATTAGAGTATAGCAATGAAGAAGTTGAGGATCAAGAAATAAACCATACTATAAAGAGATGCAAACAGATTTACTTACATCTTCAAGTTTTAGAGCAAATGAAGGATAAATGTTATCTAAATAAGGAAAACTATATTAAATCTAAAAGTATATATGATACTTTACCCAAAGGTATTGAAATAAAAGATAATACAAGTACTGTTTATAACTATCATATTAGCTCCATAATTGACAACATAAATGAAATACATGAAATTGAAGAAATTAACGATAATAATGAAAGTGATTTATAGATAAGGGTTTAATATATATAAAAAAAATAAAAAAACGCTTAAAATAAAGATAACTCATAATATTTTTTTTTTAGTGTTATAATTACTTTGTCAGCATAATTAATATTTAGACAGGGGGAAGAAATTATGAATTTTGAAATGCCAAAATATACTCATCCAAATTTTCAACAAGAGAAATTTGAAAATGCACCAGATGCAAAATATGTATTAGTAGAAAAAGATAGAGTTGCACCTGACAACTATCATGCAATGTCTATTTTTCCAGAGTACTTTAAAGTTGAGGGGGAATGGAAACTAGCTAAAGAATCAAGAATGGATTGTGTTGCAAGACTAAGAGAAGATAAAGAAATAGAGGTAGTAGAGTTTAGACATTTAAAAGTTGGAGATAAAATTATCGTTGGAAGAACTGAAAACGGTAGTGAGGGAATATATTTACACACAACAGGTTTTGAAGAAGAAAAAATTGAAGAAGAAGCTTTTGCTTTTAGAGGAAGTAGATCAAGAGAAACTTCTCAAACTATGGACTACGATCAACTAATTGAACTTCTAAAACATGAAAAAGAAAATGGATATGTAGTTTGGGTAATGGGACCAGCAGCAGTATTTTCTAAGGGAGCTAGAGACTCATTAACAAAATTAATAAATAATGGATATGTAGATGCTTTCTTAGGGGGAAATGCAGTTGCAACCCATGACTTAGAAGCAGGAGTATACAATACAGCATTAGGACAAGATATATATACTCAATGTTCTATAAAAGATGGTCATTATCATCACCTAGATTTATTAAATAAAGCAAGAAAATATGGTTCTATAGAAAAACTTATAGAAGGAGAAAATATAACATCAGGATTAATTTATTCTTGTGTAAAAAACAATGTACCTATTGTACTTGGAGGGTCTATAAGAGATGATGGCCCACTTCCTATAGTTATAGCAGATGTATATGAAGCTCAAGAGCAAATGAGAAATCAAGTAAGAAAAGCTACAACTGTAATTTGTATGGCAACTCAATTACACACAATTGCTACAGGAAATATGACACCATCATTTAGAGTTGTTAATGATGAAGTGAGACCAACATACTTCTATACAGTAGATACTTCAGAATTTGCTGTTAACAAGTTAAAAGATAGGGGAAGTTTAAGTGTTAGAACAATGATATCAAATGCTCAAGATTTCTTACAAAGATTAGCTGATAATTTATAATAGATTAAAAAACTGCTTTAATTTTTTAAAGCAGTTTTTTTATTATTTCAAAAAAATATAGCGAAGTCATCTCATATTGTATACAATTCTATTAATATAAAATTAGAAAAATAATAATTAGAATTAAAGGGGTGATTATATGAGAGCTATAATAACTGTAATTGGGAAGGATAAAGTGGGGATAGTAGCTGGTTTAACTACTGAGCTTGCAAAACACAATATAAATATTATTGATATTAATCAAACTATAATGGAAGAGTTTTTTACTATGGTATTGATGGTTGATTTAAGTAAAGTAAACCAGTCTTTTGATGAAATAAAAAAAGCTTTAGTATTAGTAGGAAAAAGTTTAGGTGTTGATGTAAAAATTCAAAGAGAAGAAATATTTAACTCAATGCACACAGTTTAGGAGGTTGCTATGAATATAAATAACATATTAGAAACCATAAGAATGATAGAAGAAGAAAAATTAGATATAAGAACTATTACTATGGGTATCTCATTGCTAGACTGTATAGACTCTGATGGAGAAACGTGTAGAGATAATATTTATAATAAAATAATGAATTGTGCAAAAGATTTAGTAAAGGTTGGAAAAGAAATTGAAAATGAGTTTGGCATACCTATTGTAAATAAAAGAGTATCAGTAACGCCAATTTCCATAATAGCAGGAGCTACAAATGATGAAGACTATGTAGAATTTGCTAAAATTCTAGATAAAGCAGCAGAAAATTTGGGAATTGATTTTATAGGAGGATTTTCAGCATTAGTTGAAAAGGGTTGTACAAAGGGAGATGAAATTTTAATTAAATCTATTCCTAAGGCATTAGCTTGTACTAATAAAGTTTGTTCATCTGTAAATGTGGGTTCAACTAGATGTGGATTAAACATGAATGCAATAAAAGATATGGGAAAAATTATAAAAGAAACAGCAAAACTTACAAAAGATGTAAAGGGGTTTGGATGTGCCAAGTTAGTTGTATTTTGCAACTCAGTAGGAGATAACCCGTTTATGGCTGGGGCTTATCATGGAATAGGTGAAGCAGATGTGGTTATAAATGTGGGTGTAAGCGGGCCAGGGGTAGTACAAAGAGCTTTGGAAAAAGTAAGAGGTGAATCCTTTGATGTGGTGGCAGATACTATAAAAAATACTGCATTTAAAGTAACAAGAATGGGTCAATTAGTTGGGCAAGAAGCATCAAAAAGATTAGGCGTACCTTTTGGTATAGTGGATTTATCTTTAGCGCCAACACCTGCAATTGGTGATTCAGTGGCAAACATTCTAGAAGAAATGGGACTTGAAACTGTGGGAACCCACGGTACTACAGCAGCACTTGCTCTTTTAAATGATGCAGTGAAAAAAGGTGGAGTAATGGCATGTTCTAGAGTTGGTGGACTTAGTGGAGCATTTATACCAGTATCTGAAGATGCAGGAATGATTGATGGAGTAATAAAAGGGTCTTTAAATTTGGAAAAGTTAGAAGCAATGACTGCCGTATGCTCAGTAGGGTTAGACATGATAGCGGTGGAAGGAGAGACTACAGCTGAAACTATTAGTGCTATGATAGCTGATGAAGCTGCCATAGGAATGATAAATAATAAAACAACTGCGGTAAGAATAATTCCAGCACCAGGGTGTGAAACCGGAGATATGGTTGAATTTGGTGGGCTACTTGGAAGAGCACCAGTTATGAAAGCTAATAAAAACTCTTCAGCAGATTTTATAAATAGAGGAGGAAAAATTCCAGCTCCAATACATTCTTTTAAAAACTAATAGGCAATCAGCCTATTAGTTTTTTATTATGGATAAAATATTTGAATTTACGATATATAAAAAAAATTGAACATGTAATTTTTTTGATTCATTGTTATTATGTTGAGAAAAAAGGTACAATAAGTATGAAGTATGATGTAAAGCTTCAATAAATAATAATTTTTAAATAATGATAAAAAATACTATTAAAAAATTTGTTTTATACATTATACTTATTATGCGAATTAGATAATAAAGGAGACTTATAGTGAATAGATTAAAATATACATTAATTCTTTTAACAATTTTAATATGTATATTGCCTAAAGATATATATGCATCTAAAATGATGAATTTTGAAAATATAACAATAGAAAATGGATTATCTCAAGCTACAGCGGAAACCATAATTCAGGACAGTAAAGGATATATATGGATAGGTACAAATGATGGGTTGAACAGATATAATGGAACCGATATAAAAGTTTTTAAGTATGAGGAGGATATTGAAAATAGTATTATAAGTAATTATATAACGGCTCTCGGGGAAGATAAGAATGGAAATCTGTGGGTAGGGACAGATGAAGGTTTGAGTAAAATAAATTTATCTGATTACTCTATAAAAAATTATCGATACTATAAAAATAATAAAGACAAGCCTTATTATGCTATTTTAACAATTTATGTAGATGATAAAGGTAAGGTATATATGGGTAATAATAATGGATTATATCTTTACGATGAAGAAGAAGATAGCTTCGATAAGATTCTAGGTTTAAAGGATAATATTAGTGATAAAAATATTTACTCAATAAATAAGGATTCACAAGGTGATTTATGGATAGGTACTGGTCAAGGAATAAATAAAATAGATGCTAAAACAAACAAAGTATCACAGTACACTATTGGAAAGATAAAAACTACTCAGTGGGGAAAGATATCATCTATAGTTTTTGATAATGAGAACAATTTATGGGTAGGAACTTCGGAACAAGGACTAAAAAAGATAGATTTAAAAAATAATAAAGTTAAATCTTTTAATATGGATGAAAATAATTCAAATAAATTGCAGTCTAATGCCATAAGAAAAATATTACAAGATAGAAGTGGACACATATGGATAGCAACTGAAAAAGGTCTAAGTAAACATATAAAAGGAGATACATTTGTTACGTATAAGAATAAAGATTATGATAATAGCACTTTGGCTAATAATATTGTGTTCACACTTATGGAAGATGACAGCGGATTAATTTGGGCAGGAACGTATACAGGAGTAAGTATATTTGATTCAAGAAATAAAATACAAATATACAAAAATGATCCTACAGAGGAGAATTCACTAAGCAATAATGTGGTAATGGGAGTTTATGAGGATGATGAAGGATTATTATGGATAGGTACTAGAGATAAAGGTTTAAACGTAATTGATAGAGAAAATGATAATATTACACATATTTATGAAGGAAATACTAAATATGATTTGAGTACAAATGCCATAAGTGTTATTAAGGGAAAAGGAAATATTATTTGGGTAGGAACTAGAAATGGTGTAAATAAAATAGATAAACGAAATAAAACTATTGAAAAATATACCACGGAGGATGGATTAATAGACAATAATATTAAGTCTTTATTTATAGATAGTAAAAATAATTTATGGATAGGAACACCAAAAGGGCTTAATATTTTAAATATAGAATCTGAAGAAGTTTTTGGAATGACAGATAAATTAATAAAAGCTGGAATCCAAGATCCATATATTCAAGAAATTTATGAAGATAAAGACGGTATTTTTTGGATTGGAGGGTACACTTCAGGAGGTCTTATTAAACTTGATCCAAGAAAAAATACAATAGAAACATTTAATAACTATAAAAGAGAATATGGTGATGAAGCCGTTGTGAATACCATAAGAAATATAGTAGAAGATGATAATAATAATCTTTGGATAGGAACTAATGATGGATTATTAAAGTTCAACAAGGACAAAAAAACATTCGAAGCTTATACTGAGAAGGATGGTCTAGCTAATAATATAGTTTATCAAATATTAGTAGATGAAGATAAAAACCTTTGGATGAGTACTAATAATGGTATTTCAAAATTTGATATTAATAATAATAGATTTACTAACTTAAGAAGTACAGATGGTCTTCAAAGTAACGAATTTAATGGAAATTCGGCATACAAATGTAAAAATGGAGATTTTGTATTTGGTGGAATCAAAGGATTAAATATTTTCAATCCAAAGGAAGTCTTACAAACGAACTATGAAGGAAGAGTGAATTTTGATAGCTTTGAAGTGGAAGGTGAAGACTATGAAAATATAGATGGTAAAGTTTTTAAATATGATGAAAATTTTATAAGAATTAAATATTTCCTTACTGATTACAGAAAAAATAATAACATTCAATATTATTATAAGTTAGAAGGGGCTAATGATGATTGGGTTCTTGTAAAAAATAATGAAGCTATATTTGGAGACTTAAAGCCTGGAAAATATAAATTTAGAATAAAATGTAGAAATAATAGTGGTGAGATGAGTGAAGAAAATAGTGTTAGCTTTACAATAAAGCCTCCTATTTGGAAAAGTAATATAGCAATTATTTTATACGTTATTATTGTTATGTTTTTATTATATAACAATAGAAATAAAATGAAAAAGCTTGATAAATTAGTAAATAAAAAAACAAGTCAATTAAATGATGAGATGGAAAAAAATAAGATTTTATATGAAAAAGTTATACAAGCTGAAAGAAGTAAAAATAATTATTTTATAAATTTATCACATGAACTTAGAACACCATTAAATGTAATAAACTCTATTGAACAGTTAATAAGAAGTATTTGTAACTCAGAAAAAGAGTTAACAAAAGATAAATTAGAAAGTTATATGGATATTATGAAAAGTAATACAGATAGATTACTAAATTTAATAAACAATATAATAGATACATCTAAAATAGAAAATGGAAAATATAAGCTTAATAAAGAAAAAAAGGATATAGTTTTTATTGTGGAAGAAGCAACTTTAAGTTTAAAAGAAAGTATAGAGTCTAGCGGTATAGACCTAATATTTGATACTGAAGTTGAAGAAAAAATAATTAACTGTGATAAATATGATATAGAAAGATGTATAGTAAACTTAGTAAGTAATGCTCAAAAATTTACACCAAAAGGTGGAAGTATAAGAGTTAATATAGAAGATTTAAAAGATTTTGTTAAGATTACTGTGGAAGATACAGGAATTGGAATAGAAAAAAAATATCATAATATAATCTTTGATAGGTTTAATCAAATTGTAGATGAACATGGTGAGAATAAAGGCGGAAGTGGATTAGGACTTACAATTACAAAGCATATAATTGATTTACATGAGGGTAGAATAAAAGTGGAAAGTGAAAAAAATAAAGGTACAAAATTTACAATAATTTTACCTGTAAAATAAAAAAAGCTGCTATTTAGCGGCTTTTTTTATAGATAACATATGTAAGGTTTTAACTAGAGATGTTACAACTAGAATTCCCAAAGAAATGGCACCACCAACAAATAAAACATCGGCTCCTTTTGCAATTGCCTGGTTATAATCATGTTGTACTAAATAAAGCATAGTATTATACATGCCAAGACCTGGAACTAAAGGAATGATACCAGGTATTATAAAAATTATTGCTGGTTGTCTTAATTTTCTGGCTAAAATCTCGCTAATATAAGAAACTAGCAAAGCAGCTATAAAGTTTGCTAATATATCATTTCCACTTAACTTAACCAAATAATAAAATACAGACCATCCAAGCCCACCTACAAATCCGCTAGATATAAGTGTAGATTTAGGAGCATTTAGAAAAATAGCAAAACCGACAGTAGCAAAAAATGAATATATAAAATGTAAATATAAAGGCATATCTGTCATTATAAACTTCCTCCTAGTCTTAGCCAAATATCTAAAATAATACCAACACCACATGCTATACTGACAGCTGTAACACCAGCATCAAAAGCACGTGCAACTCCAGAAATTAAGTCACCGGCAATTAAATCCCTAATTCCTTTTATAAAAGACACTCCTGGAAGAAGAGGCATAATAGAACCAACTATCAACAAAGCAGGTGTGGGAAGAATATCTATTTGAGACAAAATAACTCCAACAAGGGCTATAAAAGTTGATGATATAAGTGAAGAAAAGGCAGGTATAGTACTGACTTTCATCGTTTTTTTATAAATCATGACTGCTAATATAGATGTAATAAAAGTTGAAATAAAAGTAGGAATATTATTTCCTTGTAATAAAGTTGCAAAGAAGGCAGATCCTATTCCAGTAGAAAAACTTAAAACCCATGGAGTATAAGATGTAGTATTTATAATTTCTTTTAATTCTTTCATAGCATCTTGTACAGTCAGCTCAATATTAGTAACGTATTTTCTCGAAAAATTATTCAACATAGAAATTTTATTTAAATCTATAGATCTAGACTTTATTGTTCTCATAAATGAATATCCATCAAATCTATAATCAGATATAATTATAGCAGTTGGAGAGGTAAATACATTTACATGATTATAGTTTCTAGATTTACATATTCTAATGATAGTATCTTCTACACGATACGTTTCTGCACCATTTGTAAGCATAAGTTCACCAATAAATAGTGCTAATCGTAGTACATTTTTTTTGTTGTCAGGTTTAAACTCATTTTCCATGAAATTACCTCCTTAAGATGTCATGGTAAATAATAAAGTTAGTTATATCTATATTATGTAAAAGAGGAATATTCTAAACATGGAAAAGTTAATAATAAAAAAGTAAAATACATTATCCCATACTTTTATGGTATAGAAAGAATAAAGGAGCATATCATGTTTTTGGTCATATGCATGATGATTCCTTTACAAAAGAATTTCATATTATTAAAAAAGAGAAAAATTTATTTAATGCATGTGTAGAAATTAATAATTTTGAACCATGTACAATAGAGGAATTAATTAGTAATAATGATAGATTTTATAAAAAAACACTAAACTAAACAAAAATTTAATTTTGTTTAGTTTAGTGTTTGATTTATTTATACCAATTAGAGATAACGTCTATACTTTCTAAAGAAGGATAAAAGTTTTTATCATTGCCTTTTTGGCCTAAGGCAAAAATTGAAAATCCTTTTATATAATCTTTATTTTCAAAAACATTTCTGTAAGCTTCAAAGCATCTTCCTTGTTCAGCATTGTTATAAGTATTTGAAACTTGGCTATCCCAAGGATGAGAAGCAGCATGATCTTTTCTGGGAAATCCTAGTTCGCCAAAGAAAATTTCTTTTTTGTATTTAGTATGAAAATTTTCTATTTCTTTAATAATATTTTGATTTCTATTGTAAATAGTTGTGCAACTTAAAGCATTTATCAACTCATTTACTGTATTTTCAGCCTTGTCGCTTAGTTCGAAATAAGCTGCAATAGATATAAAATCTACTTGACTAAATAGTTTATTATTTAGCTTTTCATTATATTTATTTTTACTCTCTTCATCCCAGTAAGCAGTATACCACCAGGAGGTTTTGTAAGTTACTTGATTCTTAAAATTTTCTTTAGTAAGGTTTATAATATTACACCAGTTTTCTTCATATTTTTCTAATTTTGTAAAATTAGATCCTATAATCATGACATCAATATTATATATATTAGCTATATCTTCAATAATAGTACCTAATATATTTTCCCATTCTTCAAAAAATTTCGCCTTATCTTTAGGATCATATTCTGTTTCATAATCGCTACCATTGTTTATCCAAGGATAAGCTTCTAAAATAATTTTTATATTATTTTTTTTTAATAATTTAATCAATTGTATAGCTTTTTTCTTACTGTAATCATCAATAATCATTTCATTAGATGATAAGTTAGGTATTTTGATTACAATAGGTATATTAACGGTGTTAGCATCTGTAATTTTAATGTCTTTTAATACTTGTTCAATTTCATAATCTGTAGATAGATTTATGGATTTTATTTTATCAATAGAGTGAGAATTAGATTTAAATATACTAATTCCCACACCTAAAATTACAACTAAACATATTAAAGATAGTAATATATTTTTTTTCATACTTCACCTTACATTAATTTATATTTTCTTATTACTAATATTATAGATACAATTATTCCTAAGAATAAGAAAAAGGCTACTATAATAAATGTTTTTGATTGTTTACTTAAAGTCTTATTTTCTTTTACCTTTTCATTAGCTTCTTCTTTTGTGTTGAAACTTAAATCTTTCATATATCCATCAGCACCAAGTAAAAGAGTATCTCCTGTAAGTGATTTTGTAATAGTTAAGTCATTTAAGTAAGTATTACATAAACTTAAGTTGTTATTTACACCAGTTATAACAAGAATAGACTTTTTATTGTTATAAGGTGATTTAATAAACTGAACAGAGGTAAGTGTAGATGAAAAATTTCCTACAAATTTTATTTTATCATTAGACTCAAATCCATTGTAATTACTATTAAATTTTATATTTAGATTGTTATTTAAATCTTTTACTAGAGGGTTATTTGTGGGTGTACCAACAACAATTAGATTCTTATTTTTATCACTATTTTTTACTTCACTTTCTTTAATTATATTAATATTACCATTGTTATAATCAACATCTCTACCTAAATAAGAAATTATTCTGGCTAAATTGTTTAAATCTTTAGGATTTATATTGTTGGGAATAATTACAGTTAAATCATTAAATTGTTCATCCTTCACAAAGGGGAAAGGATATGAACGGAAATTTAAATCATCATTTTCTTTGTAATCAAAATCAACATAGGATTCATTTGAAATATATGCCCAAGGATTATCTGTATCTCTTGTTACACAGGCTACATCAAGAAGTTCTAAATTAAATACTACTTTTATTTGATAGTAGTTTTTATTTAATATTTCCTTTGGTAAGTTTAACTCTATAGAATCATTATTACTATTTTCTTTTGTTAATTTCTTACTTCCAATTGGAGTATCGTTAACATAAATAGTTACTAGTGATCTATCAAAATCTAAATTATCTGCGTATCTCATTTTAAAATTTAATTTTGAATTACTTGTAACTAAGTGACTTTTACTAGTGTTAATGTCCATAATAACTTCTTGAGAAAAAGGGCCTTTAACAAAAATATTTTCGTATCCTAAGTCTTTAAGATAAATCTTATTGCCATCTTCTTTTTTTATCAAATCATTAATATCTGTATTATCATAAACTGTAATACTATTTGAATTTAAATTTTCTATTAATTTATCGCTAGTAACAAGTTTACTAGCATTTTTTAGAAGTTTATCATTATTAGAGATTAAAATTAAAATATTTTTATTCTTATTAAAAGGTGATGCATCTTGCTTTATAACGCAACCTTTATCTAAATTGTTTTTTTCTTTTTTTGTCAAAAGGTTTAATATCTTCTTAGGTGTATTTTCTTCTTTTCCAATAAAAATAACATTATTATTCGTATTTTTGGAATCAGAATAAGTTTTTAAATCAAACTTAAAATCTTCAAGTTTTAGTTTTTTTCCAAAATCAGCTGCAACAGTCATTGCCGCGTTTAGTTCGCTGGAAGAGTATTTATCTGACACTAGTAATGTAGTATTTAATTGTACTCCATTATCAATATTTATAAATGTATTTTTATAGTCACTAATTAAATTTGAGTTTTTCTTGTAACTATATTCAATATTTATATTAGATTCTTTGTGCAATACTAGCCAATTGGCAGTATTAGAGTCATCTTTACATACTTTATCAGAGATAGTTTTGTAAGCTTTTATAGTTATATCATTATACCCAGTTTTAAGTAAATCTGTTGGTATATTAACAACTGTTTCTTTTTTATATTTTTTCTTTCCGTCCAGTTTTTGTGATTCTACTGGAGTATCATTAACTAATATAGTAATAGTAGAGTAATCCACATCTAATAATTCACTTTTAGTAAATACTAGATTTAATTTTGCTTTTTTTACATTCCAGTTATTTCCGATATTAAAAAATTTTTCGTTACTACTTATAACACCATTCATTTTGATATTGTCATCAAACTTATAAGTTTTAACATTGTTATTACTTTCAGCAAAACATATACCGCTACTCATAAAACTAATTAGTGTTGACATTATTATCGCTATTATTCTCATATGTTTTCTCCCTAAAACCTTTCTGTTTTATACCATTTTGCTTCTCTTTTGTGAATTGCATCAGAAAAATAACTAAACATACCTTTTAACGCAACTACTAACCACATTTGAGAGTAAGTAAAGTACATTAAAGCAACAAGGAAAATATTGCTTAAATCACCTTCTCCTTTTTCCATGGAAAGGGTAATACTTACTTGGACAATAAATAATATATAAGATAATATCCAAATAATTAGGAAATTAAATGGAATATTAATTTCTGTTAAATTAAACAAACTTAAAACAAAAATAATATCAGAAATTACTACAGATGTTAAAAATAAGAAATATACTGAGAAGAAGTATAATATATCAAATAAAATACGGTTTTGTTTTCCTTTAAATAAGTTAGTAATATATTTTACTAAAACATATATATTTCCCTTAACCCATCTTGTTCTTTGCTTTATCCAAACATTTATAGTTTCAGGTTCTTGTTCCCAAGTAACTGATTGAGGCACATAGGTTATTCTTTGGCCCATTTTATAAATTCTAAAGCTAATTTCTGTATCTTCGGCTATTGCTTTTGTATCCCATCCGCCTAGCTTTTCTATGGTGTTTCTCCTAAGAACAAAGTTTGTACCAGGAATTGTACAAAGACCTAATAACTGTCTTCTTCCTGCTTGGGCTATCCACTGAAAGCTTAGAGTTTCAATATTGATAAATTTAGTAAGCAGATTTTTATGTTTATTTCTTGTTCTAAACTTACCTATTACAGCTCCTAAAGAGTCATCTCTTACAATAGTTTGAATTAAATATCTAAGAGCTGTTTTTTCAGGTGTATTGTCAGCATCATATATTGCTATAAAATCACCTTTGGCAATTTGGTAGCCTATGTTTAGTGCATTGGATTTTCCTTTACCGCCAGTTATGTTATCAGTGTTAATTATAGTAAAGTTATACTTTGGGTATTTGATTTTAATACTTTGTAGTATATCTTTAGAATTATCAGATGAATTATCGTTTATTACTATAAGTTCCATTTTGTCTATAGGATAATCTAAGGCTAAAAGTGATTGTACTGTTTTTCCTATTACTTTACCTTCATTATGAGCTGGAACTAGTATAGAAACAAAAGGATATTCTTCAAGTTTTTCATCTTTAAATTTAAGACTTTTTAAATAGTAGGTATATCCACTAATAGCTAAGATAATATTTATAAGTAAAATAGTCCAAATGGAAACTAGAGAGAATAAGAATAAATAATCTACTAAACTTAAAATTTCCATTATTATCTCCTTTTAAATTTATTAATATTTATTTTTCTGAATATGATAAAAATTATTATGAATAATACTAAAATTACTGTTATAAAATTTATTACGACTTTGTCTATATCTTTAACCAAGATTTCAAATTTAGATTTTTCTTTATTTGTAGATAATGGCTTTGATTTATCATATGAAGATGAAATTATATTATTTTCAGAGATAATACTTATATCATCAATCTTTATATAATTATTTTCTTCTTTTAAATTTAGAAATTTAACATCTTCTTCTCTTAAAAATTCAATTATTTCTTTCAAATAATCCACGTCTAAATCAGGATTAAAGGAAAAACCACCATTATAACCTCTAACCATAGAAAGTTTTTTATAGTTTTCTTTTATTTTATCAACAGAGAATATATCTTCATCGTTAATATACCCTAAGTTTTCAGGTATTAAAATATTAAAAGCATCACTATTTTTTATAATATAAGGTGAGGTATAAGTAGCAAGTATTTCTTTATTACTATTATATTGTCCTATATATGTGGAAAAATATTTTTTCATTTCTTTATAATCAGCAATATTAAAATCCTGATCATCTGCCTCAAATGCTAATGGATAAATATCATTTTTTAAACAATGTCTTAATTCACTTATAAAACTATCTTTTTTATGTTTATAACCATGTAATACAACTGTTCCACCTTTGTTTTTCATATATTTGATTGTTTCAATAAACTCAGGTTTCATATTTAGAGTAATTGTTGATTTTGTTTTGGCATCTATATAAGTTGAAGCTAAAGAAATTATAAATGGAACGTTTTTTGAATAAAGATAGTCTGCCGATTCTTTTAGTTTTTTTATATCTTTAAGAGGGCTAACATCTTCAATTTTCACAAATATTTTTTCTTCACTATAATATTTTATATTAAAAAAATCATTTAAAGAATCCTCAAAAATAAACGAATTATTTAAATCCCATCTTGAAATGTAGTATAAATTATCTTCATTTATTATAAGAGGGTATGTATTATAGTTATCACTCATAGTAGATAGAGTTATAGATTTTTTTGAAGGCTTAATTATATTAAATAAGTAACCGGGTTCTATAAGTATGGAATCTTTATTATAAAATAACTTAGTAATATTAGTGTTTTGCTTATCATATGAAATGCTGTATTTATTGCTATAAGATAGAAAATCTTCAATTTTATTTTCTATCCAGTAAATTTTGTTTTTGTAATTATTTAAATCTTTAAAAAAATAATCGCTTTTAATATCATTTTCTATATTTAAAACAAATACATAGTCAAAATCATTCATGTATCCAGATTTATATTGATTTATATTTATTTTTTCTACTTTTTTATTAAAAGCATATAAGAGTTCATTTAAATAATTTACCTTATTTTCATTACTATTTATATTTTTTTCCATTTCATAAACAATTAAAGTTTTGTTTTCTATGGCATAAGAAGACAATGAAGAAGATAAAAAGAAAAACAGGGCTAAGAATAAAATTAAGCACTTATTTTTACACGTCATATTGAAGTTCCTCTTCAGCTAATATTTTAAACTCCATGGCACTTTTAATTTCTTTACTATATTGCAATACAGCTATTTTTACATCTATGTTTACATAGTCTTTATTTTCTTTTAATTTCAAGTTCAATTCTTCTATGTGATCTTTAATTCTATTTTTTACTATACTAGCTCCATATAAATCGGTTACGGACATTATAACAGCTAAAGTATCGTTTTCGAGAGTATACCTATCATCTTCATTTCTAGTAGAGTTAGTAATGACGTCAGAAATATCCTTGATTAATTTATTAGTTTTTGATTCACCAATAATTTTTCTTATTTCTTTATAATAAGGAAGTTTTATTAACATAAGAGTACAAGGTGTATTATGGCGACTAGATTTACTCATTTCTTTTTCTAAGTTCATATAAAATAATTTTATGTTTCCAAGACCCGTTTCTTTATCTATAGTTATTAAATCCTTATGATTTTTGATTAATCTAATATTAGACTGTTGTAGTGTATTAATATGGCTAGATAATTTCCCCATAGTGTATGATAATAGTGGAATAGAAACTAACCATACGTAAGAAATAAATTGTATTTCAACACCCTTTATAAGATTCATATAAAATATATAACTTGCATAGGAAAATACTATTATAGAACTAAGAATTAAACCTACAACTATACCTGATATATAAGTTATTATTACTGTGAAAAATGTTATGCAAAGCATAATGAAGTCAATCGTTGTGTTTGTTGTTTCTTTATTTATAACAAACAGAGAAACTACTAAAAATAGCTCAATTACTATACAAAGCATATATGAATCAATTTTTTTTAGTATTTTGTTCATGTAAAACTAACCTCCTTTAATACTTATAACTAGTATGCCTAAATTTCAAATAATTTTATAGATTTTTTTATATTATATTTAATAGAGTAAGTGTGTGTATTATATTAAAAATAATTATCTCTTAAGAGTTGAGCATTCTTTCTATTAACTAAATATTTTTTTAGTTCAGTTAGGCATAAAAATAAAATAGCTCGATTTTCAAACTCGTCTCTATCTTTAGGAAGAGGTTGAATTTTCATATCTTTATAAATCATATCTAAATCATTTAATAAATTAGTGACAGTATTTGATTCAAAAGAAGTATTACCAACTTTATTAATAAATATTGCAATTATATATCCTTGATAAGGAACGTAGCTTAGTCGAGAAACTAAGTCATATAGATTACTTAGAACATCTCTTTGACTTTTGATTATTTCCATATGTTCTAAAAAATACTGAGTATCACTTAGCAAATTGTTATTAATATTCTCATAAGCATCTTTTGTGCTATTATTTATTAATTTATTTAGCTCGTCTAAATTATGTTGAAAATAAATGTCTTTACATGGACCAATGATTATGTTGGAAATATCTATTAGAATCAAGCTAACTTGTTCTTGGAGTTTTTGTTGGCCAAAATATATTTTATGAAAATTAGAAGGCATAAACATATTGATTATTATACCTATACCAGCTCCAATTATAAAAAGACCTGTTTCATTTAATATCCAATAAATACTCATAGAACCTTGAAGTAAATAATGAGAGGCAATAACTACACACATAGCAATAACATTGCTAATTTTCAGTGCAAAACAAGTACCTATTGTAATAAATATGTATAATGAAAAAGCAAACAAATTATATCCTAATAAACGAAAACAAACATAAGAATAAATTGTACATAGTATAAATCCAAATAGTTTGCTCAAAGCTCCTGCTAAAGTTTCTTTTTTTGTATCTTTTACAACTAAAAGAGTGATTACTCCGGCTACAATTGAATATTGCAAATTAAATAAAGATGCAATAATAATAGCTAAGATACTTCCAAATGATAATTTAATTACCTTAATTGCATCTGTTTTGTTCAAATAAAAACCTCCTCATGAAATTATATAATTCATATTTTAGCACAAATATAGGGTGTTCATGAAGAAATTATACTGTATATTTTAAAGATATATGTACTTTTGATATATTTATATAATTATTTAAAAAAAGAGACAATAAATAATTAATAATATGAAATTTTAAAACCGTTTATTAACTGTATAAGGAGTCATACAAAGTTTATATATACATATATTTAGTACTAGCCCTTAAACATTTATCATAGGGAGGTATTATATATGATGCAAAAAATCAACAAATTAAATGTGATGAAATTTGCAGGTGCTTTTATAGCTTTTATTATTGGGTCTGGATTTGCAACAGGACAGGAGATTATGCAGTTTTTTACTTCTAATGGTTTAAATAGTTTAGTATCAATAGTTATAAGCTTGATTTTATTTACATATTTCGGAAGTACTGTTATGGAAGCTGGATACGATTACGGAGGTTATAAAAAATACAGACCATACAAATATTTTTGTGGAAATAAGGTAGGACTTTTTTATGAATATTTTGTACCAGTGTTATTGTTTATAAGCGTTATCGTTATGATATCAGGGGCTGGGGCAACACTACAAGAGTATTACGGATTAAATTATTATGTTGGTTGCGCTATGATGACGATATTAGTACTTATTGCTTTTATTTGTGGTTTAGATAGTCTTATTAATATAATTGGTTTTATTGGTCCTGTTATAGTTATTTTTTCTTTGATTGTAGGATTTACTATTTTAATTCAAAACTTAGATGGATTAAACAATATTTCACAGATAATGGTGGATGTTAATCTTAAAAAAGCAGGAGGAAACTGTATTAAGAGTGGTATATTATATGCATCATATAACATGGTAAGTGGATTATTTTTCTTTACGTCTCTTGGAAATAGTGCAGATACTAGAAGAGAAGCTAAGTATGGAGCTATTGTTGGAAGCCTATTATTGATGATAGTTATTTTAGTTATGAATTTTGCGTTGCTATCAAAAATAAAGGATATTTATAAATTATCCATACCAACTTTATATTTTGCAAAATCCATATCACCTATATTTGGTAAAGTTTTTTCTGTTGTTTTATTATGTGGTATTTTTTCAACAGCTGCACCAAATTTTTGGACAGTATGTGACAAAGTTTCAAAGGAAGGAAAGTACAATGCAAATATTATTGCCGTTATTATTTCAATTTTGGCTTTTTTCTTTGGATTATTTCCATTTGAAAAATTAGTGGGAAATGTATATCCATTTACAGGTATATTGGGAGTTGTCTTATTTATATGCATATGTCTAAAACAGATTAGTAAAAGAATTATATAATACATACATAAAAAATAAGTATAACTTCAGTTAATAAGTTATACTTATTTTTTTATTAATAAATCTTTCATAAAGTCAGATGTTTTGTATTTTTTCAAAATTTCTTTTAATGTTATTATTGAAGGAGTCATGATTTTATCCTTATGATGAACAAGTTTAAAGGATCTTTTTAATGTATTTAAATTAGTTTTTATAATCTGGATTTTGCCACATATGATATCTTCTTCAAAAGTATGTATAGATAGGAGGGATAAACAACCATCATCTAAAATAGCCCTTCTAATTGTATCTGTTGAACTAGCCTCATATACTAATTGTATTTGAATTTTATACTTATGTAAAATTTGTTCAAAAAATTCTCTTGTACCGCTGCCGTCTTCTCGCATAGCAAACCTTTGATTTTCCAAATCATACAATGTTATTTTCTCTTTTTTTGAAAGAGGATGATTATTATTACATAAGAGAACAAGATAATCATCGATTACAGGAGTAGTAACTAAATCTTGAGAATGAATTTCGCCTTCTACAATAGCAATATCTAAGTCAGATTCTAATAATTTTTTTTCAACCATAGTAGTATTATTAACATAAGCATAAGTGTTTACTTTAGGGGCAAGGCCATGAAATTCTTTTATTATTTTAGATAAAAGACAAGTTCCAACAGTTACAGAAGCACCTATGCGTAAATTTTCTATATGAAGATTATCATTCATTGTTTTCTCTAAATTATCAAATTGTTTAACTAATTGAGTTGCATATGAGAAAAGTTCTTTGCCAAAGGATGTTATATATAATTTTTTTGATAATCTTTCGAAGAGTTTTTGACCATAGTGATTTTCTAATTCACGAATAGCTTGACTTACTGTAGGTTGAGATATGAATAATCTTTGTGCAGCTAAGCTCATTTTACCTGTTCTTGCTACTTCAATAAAAATTCGTAAGTGTCTAATTGTCATAGAATTCCCCCTTTTTTATTAATAAATATGGTTAAATGATACTGATTATCTATAGGTTTTACCTATGTTTTTCATAAGATAATATCACTTTTAATAGTATATCACAAGTGCTACAATAAAATTAAATTACAGGAAAAAAATGTAAATTTTGTATTTAGGTATACAAATAAAAAAGGGGTTGATAAGTGTGAAAGTGCTTATTGTTGGAGGTGTTGCAGCAGGAACAAAGGTTGCAGCAAAATTAAAACGTGAAGATAGAAGTTTAGACGTAACTATTCTTACTAAGGATAAAGATATATCATATGCAGGATGTGGTCTTCCTTATTATGTGGGAAATGTTATAAGGGAAAAAGAACAGTTAATTGTAAATACACCAGAAAAATTTGAGAAGCTAACAGGTGTGAATGTACTAACAGAAATGGAAGTTATAAAAGTTAATACTAAAGAAAAAACTGTAGAAGTAGTAAATTTACAAAGTAATGAAAAATATGATTATGGTTATGATAAATTAGTAATTGCCAGTGGTGCATCGCCTATAAAACCACCAGTTAAAGGTTTAGATTTAAAGGGAGTTTTCTTTATGAGAACACCTGAAGATGCTATTAAATTAAGAGCATCAATAGAAAAAAATGAAATTAAAAGAGCTGTAGTTGTAGGCGCTGGTTTTATAGGATTAGAAGTTGCAGAAAATATGGCGAAACAGGGAGTTAAAGTATCTGTTATAGATATGGCAGAGCATGTACTTCCAGGATTTGATGAAGAAATGAGTGAATATATAGAAAATCATTTAGCCGAAAATGGAATAATGACTGCTACAGGAGTAAAAATGGAGGGAATTATAGGTACTGATAGAGTTGAAAAAGTCAAAACTTCTAGACGTGCAATGAAGGCAGATGCAGTAGTTTTATCTATTGGTATTCGCGCAAATACATCTTTTTTACAAGATAGTGGAATAGAACTTATGCCAAATAAAACCATAAAGGTAAATGAATATTTACAAACAAATATTGATGATGTATATGCTATAGGAGATTGTGCCTGCGTAGTAAATAAAATTACAAAATTACCTCAATGGTCGCCAATGGGATCCTCTGCAAATATAGAAGGACGACTTACTGCTAAAAATATATTAGGTAAAAATAAACCTTATGGAGGTGTTCTTGGTACTGCAGTTTGTAAATTACCAAATCTAAATACAGGAAGAACAGGGCTTACTGAAGTTGCTGCTAAAGAAGCTGGATACAATCAAATTAGTGTTATAAGTGTTGTAGATGATAAGGCTCATTATTACCCAGGTGCAGGTAGTTTCATTGTAAAAATGATAGCTGATAAAGATACAAAAAAATTACTAGGATTACAAGTGATAGGAAGTGGGGATGTAGATAAAATGATTGATATAGCAGTCACTGCCATATCATTAAATGCATCAATAGATGATTTAGAAAACTTGGACTTTGCTTATGCACCACCATTTTCTACAGCAATACATCCTTTCGCTCATACATTGAATATATTACAAAATAAAATAGATAAAGAATTTGAGACAATAACACCATTGGAATTTAAAGAAGGAAAAGCTAAAGATTATAAAATAATTGATGCATCCATATCACCAACTTTAAAAACTGCTCCATATATAGATTTAACAAAGATTGAAGGTGTGATTTCAGATTATAATACTGATGAAAAATTACTATTAATATGTGCAAAAGGAAAACGTGCATATATGTTACAAAATCGTTTGAAATTTTATGGATATAATAATACGAAAGTTCTTGAAGGTGGATTGACTTTTAATGAGATAGATGAAGAGGAAGAATAATTATAAATAAGTGTTACTGAAAAGGAGGAAAAATAATGGCAACATTAACAATCAGTAAGGAAGATGAAAAAAGAGTAAAAGCTTTAGGATTTTTGAGTAATAAAGGAACGGATAATTTTTCGGGGAGAGTAATAACTGTAAATGGAAAAATAACAGCAGAACAGCAAAAATGTATAGGAGAAGCAGCTCAGTTATTTGGGAATGGAATAGTAACATTTACAACTCGACTTACAGTAGAAGTGCAAGGCATACCGTATGATAAAATTGAAGATTTTAGAGCTTATATAGCTAAAGAAGGTCTTGAAACAGGGGGAACAGGCTCAAAAGTACGTCCAGTTGTATCATGTAAGGGAACTACTTGCCAATATGGATTAATAGACGCATTTGAATTATCAGAAGAAATTCATAAAAGATTTTATAAAGGTTATGCAAAAGTGAAATTACCTCATAAATTTAAAATAGCTACAGGGGGATGTCCTAATAACTGCGTAAAGCCAGATTTAAATGACTTAGGAATAATAGGACAATATATACCAAAATTTGATGAAGACTTATGTAACGGATGTAAAAAATGCGCAATAGAAAAACTATGTCCAATAAATGCTTGTAAAGTTGTTGATGGAATATTAGAAATTGATGAAGAAGTGTGTAATCACTGTGGTCGTTGCATAGGTAAATGTCCTTTTGATGCAATAGAAGATGGGACTTATGGTTACAAAATTTATATCGGTGGAAGATGGGGTAAAAAAATAAATCATGGAATGGCTTTAAATAAGGTGTTTACTAACAAAGAAGAAGCTTTAGATGTGATAGAAAAAGCAATATTATTGTACAGAGAACAAGGAAAAACAGGTGAGCGTTTTGCTTCAACTATAGAGCGTTTAGGTTTTGAAAATGTAGAAAAACAATTACTACCAAATGATTTACTTGAGAGAAAAGAAGAAATAATAAATTCAGAACTTCATTTAGTTGGAGGAGCTACTTGCTAATATAATATAAATAAAAAGAGTTGTCTATTTTTAATTATTAAAAATAGACAACTCTTTTTTATGAAAATATTAAGTAATTGATAAACTATTTTAATAATTAAAAATTAATAAAATAGTTTGATAATTATAAACTTAATTAATTTATTGTAAAATAAAAATTAATAAATTTGTTGAACTTATAAGAATATATGTAATGATAATAATAAGTTAGATGTATTTTTTAATAATTAAATAGTTAAGTAAATAGCATTAAATATTACATTTGTATACTTTTAAAATGATTAATAATAAAATTTTTGAATATTTGAACATTTTTTGGCGGGTTATCCATACATTTTGAGTAAAGATATATTGATCGATTACAAAAAGGTTTTTTTATATGTAAGAATTTAATTCCATTATAATTATCAAGCTTCCATGAAATTTCGGGAATAAATGCAACACCTTGGCCAAATACAATTAGATCTCTTATGAATGAATTATTAGTGCTTTCAAAAGTTATATTAGGCTTAAATCCAGCAGTTTTACAAAAATCATAAATTAAATTTCTTAGATGACCCTGTCCGAGAGCTATGAAATTTTCATTTTTGGCTTCATATAAACTAATAGTGCCTTTATTTGCTAAAGGATGTTTAGGTGATACTCCTAGTAAAATCTCTTCATCAAGTAAACAGAATGAATTCTTATAAGGATTAGGCTTATTAGTACAGTACAAACATAAATCATAACTATCAAAGTTATTATCTAAATTACTCAATGATTGAGTTAATTCTAATTGAATATCTGGATAAACAGACTTAAAATCGATTAGTATGTCTGAAATAATTGATGAGGCACAAAGTGATAAAAACCTTACTTTTTTGTTTTTTTCAATTAAATCAAATTCTTTTACTTCATTGACTGTTCCATCGAGAATTACTAATGCCTCTTCTACTTTTTCACAAAAGTATTTTCCAGCATCGTTTAAAATAATAGATTTTCCTCTTCTATCAAATAGTTTTACTTCCAATTCTTTCTCCAAATTACGAATAATTTTACTAAGAGCTGGTTGTGCAATTCGAAGTTCGTTAGCAGCCTTAGTCATATGTTCAGTTTTTGCAACTGTTAAAAAATATTTTAAGTGCAATAACTCCATCAAATCAACTCCCTCAAACCTTTATACCCAAAAGTATATAAGATATATATATATATATATATTATACAAGTCTTGATAAAAAACCTACAATATAATTAAAAAAAATGATTTATATAAATCGAAAAATTAATAAAAAATATTGTTGAGGGGGAAATGTATGAGATTTGATTTTGCTAGTGTTTTTTTAAGCCCATACATACTGATGTTCTTAGCTATTATTACAGGGCTTCTTTTTGGAAAAATAAAGTTTGGAAAGTTTAGTTTTGGTATATCAGGAGCTTTATTCACAGGGTTGTTTATTGGATGGGTAGCATTTAAATATGCATCAAGTATACCAGGAAATGGTGGAGCATATGAAGCAGCACAGAGTTTATTAGACTCTGGGGTTATACCTAGCGAATTCTTTGATATATTTTTAATTCTATTTGTTGCGGCAGTGGGTTTACTTGCAGCTAAAGATATGGGGGTTGTATTAAAAAAGTATGGAGCAAAGTTCGTTATTTTAGGTATTGTTATAACATTTTTTAGCGCTGCTACAACTTATATGGCAACTTGGTTTAGTAAAGATTCAAATACGTATGAAGTATCAGGCGTTTATACTGGTGCATTAACAAGTTCTCCAGGGCTTGCAGCAGCAATAGAAACAGCAAGAGGGCATGCGACTGAAAAGACTTTAAATTATGAAAGTATGATAGATGAAGAAAAAGTTAAGTTTTTAGAAATGGCTGGTGTGGATGAAAAAGATATACCGAAAGACGTAAATGCTTTTCAATTAACTGATGAAATAAAACAACAGTTTATTATAAATGCAGAAGCAAGTATAGGTGCAGGTCACGCTATAGGATATCCATTTGGTGTATTTATAGTAATATTAGCTGTTAATTTCTTACCATCTATATTTAAAATTGATGTTGAAAAAGAAAGACTGCAATATAGAAAAGAATTAGAAGATGCTAGAAAAACTTCTAAAGGTAAAAAAATTCCAGAAACAAAATTTGATATGTTAGGTTTTACTATAGCATGTGTATTTGGATATTTAATAGGAAATATAAATATTTATCTACCATTTGTAGGATATTTTAGTCTAGGTTCTACAGGAGGAGTTTTAATTGGATCATTAATAGTAGGTTATATAGGTAAATTTGGCAAAATTAGTTTTAGAATGGATGGAAAAATATTAGGTGTAATTAGAGATGTATCTTTAGTTTTCTTCCTTGCAATAGTAGGACTTAGATATGGATACAAAGCGATAGATGCCTTAGTTGGATCTGGAGCATTTTTAGCAATAATATCTTTAGTAATTGGAATAGTAGGTATGATGATAGGATTTTTACTAGGAAGATATGTATTTAAAATTAATTGGTTAATGTTATCTGGAGCAATATGTGGAGGTATGACTTCTACACCAGGTCTTGGAGCTGCAATAGAAGCAGCCGGAAGTGATGAGCCAGCTGCAGGATATGGTGCAACATACCCATTTGCTTTATTAGGAATGGTTATATTTACAATAATACTGCACAAACTGCCTATGTAGTATTTATATATAAATAATATTTAGGGGGGCAATTATGGAAAGATTAAGATGTGAAAAATTAAAAGATAAAGTAATGACTCCAAAAGAAGCGGCAATGTTATTTGAAGATAATATGATTGTGGGAACTAGTGGATTTACCCCTGCTGGATACCCAAAAGCAATTCCACTTGAAATTGCAAAAAGAGCAGATGCGGGGGACAAAATAGATTTAACAATAATAACAGGAGCATCAGTTGGACCAGAATTGGATGAAGCTTTGACAAAATCAAAAGTGGTAAAAAGAAGATATCCATATCAAACTACTGGAGCAATGAGAAATGCAATAAATGATGATAGTGTTCAATATTGTGATATGCATTTAAGCCATACACCGCAATATGTTAAGTATGGATTTTTAGGAAAAATGGATATAGCTTTAATAGAGGCGGTTAGTATTACGGAGGAAGGTTATATAATACCATCTACATCAATTGGAAATTCAAATATATTTGCTGAAGTAGCAGATAAAGTAATAATAGAGATTAATATTTCTCAACCAATTGAATTAGAAGGAATACACGATATTTATGACTTGAAAAATCCTCCAGAAAGAGAACCAATACCTTTAATTCATCCAGAAGATAGAATTGGTGAACCTTATATAAAATGCAATTTAGATAAGATTGTAGCAATAGTTTTTACTGATTTGAAAGATAGAACTAGAGTAGTATCGCCTGTTGACGGAGTTTCAAATAAAATGGCTCAAAATATGATTGCTTTTTTAGAAAATGAAGTAAAAGAAAATAGATTACCAAAGAATTTACTTCCATTACAATCAGGTGTTGGAAGTGTTGCAAATGCTATTTTAGCTGGATTAGAAAATTCTAAATTTAAAGACTTAGTAGTTTATTCAGAAGTAATACAAGACTCAGTAATTGACTTAATTAAATCAGGAAAGGTTAAATTTGCATCAGGAACATCACTTACAATATCACCAGATAGATTAGATGATTTTTATGAACACTTTAATGAATATAAAAATCAAATAATTCTTAGACCGCAAGAAATAAGCAATAATCCAGAAGTTGCAAGAAGATTGGGAGTTATAGCTATAAATACAGCTATAGAAGTTGATATATATGGGAATGTAAATTCTACCAATATTATGGGGAGTAGAATGATGAATGGTATAGGAGGTTCTGGTGACTTCGCTAGAAATGGATATTTAACTATATTTACTACTGAATCTATAGCAAAAGGAGGAGATATTTCAAGCATAGTTCCAATGGTAAGTCATCATGATCACACAGAACATGATGTAATGGTTATAGTAACAGAACAAGGAGTAGCCGATTTAAGAGGTTTATCACCAAAAGAAAGAGCAAAATGTATAATTGAAAATTGTGCACATCCAGATTATAAAGAGGCTTTATGGAATTACTTTAATAAAGCTCAAGAAGGCAAATTTAAACACACACCTCACATATTAGAAGAAGCATTTTCTTGGCATGAAAGATTTTTAAAAACAGGTACTATGAAGCAATTTGCTTTGGAGGATGCAGATTAAAAACAGAAGGATACTATAATTGAGGTGATAATAAAACTCTTTATCTTATAATAATGATAATTAAAAGATAATTTGGATAGAAATATTAAGATATATCTAATAAATGAAGATTACAAAATAGGGGGAAGTTCTATGGAAAATAAAAATATTAAGGAATCCTTTGAAAAATGGGAAGAAGGGAAAGTAAAGAAAAGTTTAGTTAGATTCCCGGAAAGAAAAGAAGAATTTAAATTTGATACAGGAGAAGTTGTACAAAGATTATATTCTCCTCTTGATGTATCAGTAGATTATGAAAAAGATTTAGGCTATCCAGGACAATTTCCATATACAAGAGGCGTTCAACCAACTATGTATAGAGGAAAGCTATGGACAATGAGAATGTATGCAGGTTTTGCAACAGCAGAAGAATCTAATCAAAGATATAAATTTTTAATAGAACAAGGATCTATGGGATTATCTGTTGCATTTGATTTACCAACTCAAATGGGATATGACTCAGATGATGCAATATCAGAAGGAGAAGTAGGAAAAGTTGGAGTAGCTATAGATTCTTTAGCAGATATGGAAATCTTATTTGATGGGATACCATTAGATAAAGTATCAACATCAATGACTATAAATGCACCGGCTTCTGTTTTATTAGCTATGTATATAGCCGTTGCTAAAAAACAAGGTGTAACACCAGATAAATTAAGAGGAACAATTCAAAATGATATATTAAAAGAGTATGTAGCAAGAGGAACATATATATTCCCAGTTAAGCCATCAATGAGGCTTATAACTGATATATTTGATTATTGTTCAAAAAATGTACCTAAATGGAATACTATAAGCATCTCAGGTTATCACATAAGAGAAGCTGGAGCGAATGCAGTAGAAGAAGTTGCATTTACTTTAGCTGATGGTATCGCATATGTAAATGCAGCCCTTGAAGCAGGACTTCATATTGATGATTTTGCACCAAGGTTATCGTTCTTCTTTAATTCACATAACAACCTATTTGAAGAAGTTTCTAAGTTTAGGGCAGCAAGAAGAATATGGGCTAATATAATGAAAAATAGATTTAAGGCTGAAAATCCAAAATCTTGGGCACTTAAATTCCATACTCAAACAGCTGGTTGTACTTTGACAGCGCAACAACCAGAAAATAATATAGTAAGAGTTGCAATACAAACTTTAGCAGCTGTACTTGGTGGAACACAATCTCTTCATACTAATTCTAAGGACGAAGCTTTAGCCTTACCTACAGAAGACTCTGTTAGAGTAGCTCTTAGAACTCAACAAATAGTTGGATATGAAAGTGGAGCAGCTGATACTATAGATCCACTTGCAGGATCTTATTACGTTGAAAGTTTGACAAATAAGATAGAAAAAGAAGCAATAGAGTTGATAGAAAAAATAGATGAATTAGGTGGAGCACCATCAGCAATAGAAAAGGGATTTATACAGCAAGAAATAATGGATAGTGCTTATAAATATCAAAAAGAAATAGAAAAAAATGAAAAGATAATAGTAGGAGTAAATAAATTTCAAGTAGAAGAAGAACCTCCAAAAGGTCTATTGAGAGTTGACCCTAAAGTAGGTGTAAGACAAAAAGGAAAAATAGAAGCTCTTAAAGAAAAAAGAGATAATGAAAAAGTAAAAGAAAGTTTAGAAGCATTAAGAAAAGCATGCGATGGCAATGAAAATATAATGCCATTTATCTTAGATGCAGTAGAAAGTTACGCTACATTGGGAGAAATATGTGGGATTATGAGAGAAGAATTTGGTGAGTATAAACAAACTGTAATGATATAAAAATTAAAGAAATTAAAATAGATGTTTTGAGGGGGAAATATAATGAAACCTATTAGAGTATTAGTTGCAAAGCCAGGTCTTGATGGTCATGATAGAGGTGCTAAAGTTATAGCTAGAGCACTTAGAGATGCAGGAATGGAAGTTATATATACAGGTCTTAGACAAACGCCAGAACAAATAGTTCAGGCGGCAATACAAGAAGATGTTGACGTAGTAGCTATGAGTATTTTGTCTGGAGCTCACAATCATTTACTTCCAAAAGTTGTTGATTTATTAAAAGATGAAGGCGCTTATGATGAAATATTGGTTATAGGCGGAGGTGTTATACCAGAAGAAGATATACCATATTTAAAAGAAAAAGGAGTAGCAGAAATATTTACTCCTGGAACTCCAACATCTGTAACTATTAATTTTATAAAAGAAAACTTAAAGAAATTAGCACTAAATGATTAGGAGAGAGTGTTATGGAAAATCTTATAGAGGAACTTCTTAATGGCAATAAAAGAGCATGTGCAAGGCTTATTACTATGATTGAAAATGAAGTTGATGGATATGAAGATTTCCTAAAACAAATATATAAACATACTGGGAAGGCTTATGTTATTGGTGTAACAGGTCCTCCAGGTGCAGGGAAATCTACATTTACTGATAAAATCGTTAAATTACTAAGAGAAAAAGATAAAAAAGTTGGTGTAATTGCCATAGATCCAACAAGTCCATTTACTAAAGGTGCCATACTTGGAGATAGAATCAGAATGAATGACTTAAATACAGATAAAGGTGTATTTATACGTTCAATGGGAACCAGAGGAAGCTTAGGCGGATTATCAAATGCTACTCAAGCAGCTATAAAAGTACTTGATGCGTATGGATGCGATTATATATTTATAGAAACTGTAGGTGTTGGTCAGTCTGAAGTTGATATAGTCAAAACGGCAGATACTACTATAATGGTTATGGTTCCAGGCCTTGGTGATGACATACAAGCGATAAAAGCTGGGGTAATGGAAATTGCAGATGTATTTGTAATTAATAAAGCTGATAAAGATGGAGCAAAAAAAACATCCATAGAAATTGAAATGATGCTTGATTTTAAAAATAATTGGGATTTTAGACCACCAGTAAGTTTGGTTATATCAGAAAATGGAGAAGGAGTAGAAACTGCCTTTGAAAATATAACTAAACATAGAAAATATCTTTATGATAGCAAAGAAATATATAATAGAAGATTGAATCGTAATAAATTAGAAGTTAAAGAAATTGTCCATAGAAGAATTGAAAAAAAAGTTAATGAAATAGAGTCAACTAAAGATGTAGATACATTACTAGCTAAGACGATAACCAAAGAAGCAGACCCATATACAATTGGGGAAAAAATTTTTGAAAGTATTATAAAATAAGGAGGATTAAAAAATGAATGTAAAAAATGTTGACCATATTGGTATTGCTGTAGTTAATTTAGAGGAAGCTTTAAAATTTTTTGAAGACGTATTGGGTTTAGAATGTCAAGGAACTGAGATCGTTGAAGATCAACAAGTAAAAGTTGGATTTTTACCAATAGGTGAAGCAGAGTTAGAATTCTTAGAATCTACAACTGAAGATGGTCCTATAGCTAAGTTCATTCAAAAGAATGGTGGAAGAGGCGGAATACAGCATGTTGCTTTAAGAGTTGATAATATAGAAGAAGCTATAGCAGAAATTCAAGAAAAAGGATATAGAATGATTGATGAAAAACCAAGATATGGTGCAGGAAATGCTAGTATAGCATTTTGTCATCCCAAAAGTACAAGTGGAATGTTATTAGAACTAAGTGAAAGAAAATAAGTCTTGGAGGGATATAGATGTCTGTTGAAAAGTTAAATTTGCTTAAAAAAACTCGAGAAACAATAGAGCTTGGTGGTGGAGAAAAAAGAATTGAAAAACAACATAAATCAGGTAAATTAATTGCAAGAGAAAGATTGAATTTATTATTCGATGAAAATACTTTTGTTGAAGTTGATGCTTTTGTAAAACATAGATGTACAAATTTTGGAATGGAAAAACAAGCAGCTCCAGGCGAAGGTGTAGTATGTGGATATGGAAAAGTTAATGGAAGATTAGTCTATGCATATGCTCAAGATTTTACAGTCCTTGGTGGTTCGCTAGGAGAAATGCATGCTAAGAAGATAGTAAAAGTAATGGATTTAGCAATAAAAATGGGAGCTCCAGTAGTAGGACTTAATGATTCGGGTGGAGCAAGAATACAAGAAGCTGTAGATGCCCTTGCAGGATATGGTGGAATATTCTTCAAAAATACAGTAGCTTCGGGTGTTATACCTCAGATATCTGCTATAATGGGACCTTGTGCAGGTGGAGCAGTTTATTCACCAGCATTAACAGACTTTATATATATGGTAGATCAAACAAGTCAAATGTTTATAACAGGTCCACAAGTTATAAAAACAGTTACAGGTGAAGAAGTAAGTGCAGAAGAATTAGGTGGAGCATCAACTCATAATACAACTTCGGGTGTAGCTCATTTTATAGCTCAAAGTGATGAAGATTGTATAAATCAAATTAAAAAATTATTAAGTTTCTTGCCATCTAACAATACTGAAAAGACACCGTTAGTTGGAACAAATGACTCTCCAAATGTAGTATTAGATAAGTTAAATACTATCATTCCTGATGGATCAAATAAATCATACGATATGAAGGATATTGTATATGAAATAGTAGATGAAGGTGATTTTTACGAAGTACAACCTTTCTTTGCAAAAAATATAATAACTGGATTCTCAAGAATAAATGGTGAAAGTATAGGTATAATAGCAAATCAACCAAGTGCAATGGCAGGTAGTTTAGACATAAATGCATCAGATAAAGCAGCAAGATTTATAAGAACTTGTGATGCTTTCAATATTCCAATAATTAGTTTGGTAGATGTACCAGGATTTTTACCAGGTACAGAACAAGAATATGGTGGAATAATTAGACATGGTGCTAAGATGCTTTATGCATATAGTGAAGCAACAGTTCCTAAAATTACATTAATAACAAGGAAAGCTTATGGAGGTTCTTATTTAGCGATGTGCTCGAAGGACTTAGGATCAGATGTAGTATTAGCATGGCCAACTGCAGAAGTTGCAGTTATGGGGCCTAGTGGTGCAGCAAATATAGTATTTAAGAAAGATATAAAAGATGCAGAAGATCCAGCAAAAATGAGATCACAAAAAATCGAAGAATATACAAATGAGTTTGCAACACCATATAAAGCAGCAGAAAGAGGATATATAGATGATGTTATAGAGCCAGAAGTTAGTAGAATAAGAATAGCCGATGCTCTAGATATGCTAGCATCAAAGAGAGAAAGCAGACCATTTAAGAAACATGGAAATATACCTCTATAGGAAGGTGATAAATAATGAGTATAAGTCAATTATTAGAGGCATTGAAAGTAGATGCAGCCTCAATGCCGATGAGTGAACGTCTTTTAGCAGGATGTGCTACAGCATTATTATCTATGGGAGTTGTATTTATAGTATTAGTATTAATAGCTTTGATTATAAGAATAGTAAATGTAGCTCCAGAAGATAAAAAAAATAAGATGATGCAGATAAAGACTGATGAGAATAAAGAAGTTTTAGAAGAATCAAATCTAGATAGTAATGATGATTTAATTGCAGTGATAACAGCAGCAATTATTGCTTCTGGAAATAAAAATATAATTGTTAAAAGAATAAGTAGAACAAATAACATACAAAGTAACTGGGAAAAAACACATAATATAGAGGTATAAAATAGGGGGGACTAATAATGATAAAAAATTACAATATAGTAGTAAATGGAAATACTTATGAAGTTCAAGTTGAAGAACTAGGAGCAAGTGTTGAAAGTATTGTAAGACCACAAGATCAAGTAATATCTAAACCTACTGAAAAACAGGAAGTAGCTCAAAAAAAAGCTACGTCAGATCCTGTAAGAGGAAGCGGAAATGTATTAGCACCAATGCCAGGAACAATAAGTGATGTTAAGATAAGTGAAGGTCAAAATGTTGCTAAGGGTGATATTTTATTAATATTAGAAGCTATGAAGATGGAAAATGAAATATTAGCTCCAGCTAATGGTACAGTAAAAGAAGTAAAAGCTATTAAAGGTGCTTCTGTTAGCTCAGGAGATTTATTAGTTAGAATAGGATAATTTTAAATATAGATAGAAGGGGGAAAAACCCGTGGGAGAGGTTATAATAAATTTTATACAAACAATGGGGATTGTCAATATAACTTGGCAACAGATGGTAATGATACTAGTATCGTGTGTTCTATTATATTTGGCCATTGCTAAAGGATTTGAACCATTATTATTAATTCCAATAGCATTTGGTATGTTATTATCAAACCTTCCATTATCAGGAGTTATGAATGAAGCAGTTTCTAAAATACAGCTTATATCACCTGAAGGAGTAGAGGCATTAAAGGAAGGAGCATCAGCACATATTAGCACACAAGCTCCAGGAGGAATGTTAGGGTATTTATTTTTAGGAGATGAACTTGGAATATTTCCTCCATTAATTTTCTTAGGAGTGGGTGCTATGACAGATTTTGGACCGTTAATAGCAAATCCTAAAAGTATATTATTAGGTGCAGCAGCACAATTTGGTATATTTACAACTTTTTTAGGTGCTTTAGTATTAGGATTTGGAGCACAAGCAGCAGCATCAATAGGTATAATAGGTGGAGCAGATGGACCAACAGCAATATATTTAGCAACTAAATTAGCACCGCACTTATTAGCACCAATAGCAGTTGCGGCGTATTCTTATATGGCATTAGTTCCAATAATTCAACCGCCAATAATGAGAGCTTTAACTACTAAAGAAGAAAGATGTATAGTTATGACTCAATCTAAACCAGTTTCTAAAAAAGCAAAAATAATATTTCCAATAGCGGTTACAATTGTAGTATCATTATTATTACCATCAGCAGCTACTTTAATAGGAATGCTTATGTTTGGTAATTTACTTAAAGAGTCTGGTGCTACAGATAGATTATCTGATACAGCTTCAAATGCATTAATGAATATAGTAACTATTTTCTTAGGTGTATCAGTTGGTGCATCTGCAGAAGCAAGCATATTCTTAAGTTCTCAAACTCTTATGATATTTGGACTTGGAGTATTGGCATTTGGTATAGGAACAGCAGCAGGTGTATTATTTGCTAAATTAATGAACTTAATATGTAAGGAAAAAGTAAATCCACTAATCGGTTCAGCTGGTGTATCAGCAGTTCCAATGGCAGCTAGAGTATCTCAAAAAGTTGCTCAAGAAGAATGTCCAGGAAACTTTATATTAATGCATGCTATGGGACCGAATGTTGCAGGCGTTATAGGCTCAGCAGTAGCAGCAGGTATTTTACTAAGCCTATTTGGATAAGAATAAAGATTAAAAAAGTATCTTACAATTGCGTAAGATACTTTTTTAATCTTTATATATTATAGACTAGGTTTAATAAGTCTTATAAAATAATTAGTAGTTGCAAAACATTAATATTTGTTATTTAATAATTTTTATGATCTTATAAAAGTTTTGAATCTATATATATAAAGGGGATTGAGATATGTATGAGGTAATATTAGAACTAAGAAATTTGAGAAAGCAATTTGGAGGAAAAGAAGTATTAAAAGGTGTTGATCTCCAAGTAAAAAGAGGAGAAATTATTGGATATATAGGTGCCAATGGTGCAGGTAAGAGCACAACTGTAAAAATTATGCTGGGAATTGTAGATGGATATGAAGGGGATGTAATAATATTTGATAAAAATATTAAAAATACAAAAGGCGAATATAAAAAGAAAATAGGTTATGTGCCAGAAGTATCAGACGTATATGAAAGCTTAACTGCAATGGAATATTTAAATTTTATTGGTCAATTATACGATTTAGATATAGAGACATCAACAATAAAAGCAAAGGAACTTATGAGTTTATTTGGAATAGCAGATTATTTGAACACAAGGATATTAACATTTTCCAAAGGAATGAGACAAAAATTAATACTTATTTCTAGTATTATTCATAACCCAGATATACTATTTTTAGATGAGCCCCTAAGTGGACTAGATGCTAATTCTGTAATGATTGTAAAGGAGCTTCTTGAAATTTTTGCAAAGGAAGGAAAGACTATTTTTTATTCATCTCATATTATGGATGTGGTAGAGAAAATAAGTCATAGAATTGTTCTTCTTAATAATGGGAAAATAGTTGCTGACGGAAGTTTTAAAGAACTTAAAGAAAGTTCTCATGAAGGATCACTGGAAGAAATATTTAATGAAATGACTGGATTTAACAATCACAAAGAAATTGCAGATAAAATTGCAATGGCAATTAAGTAGGTGAGTAATATGAAAGAATATAAATTTTTAAATATTTTAGATAAATTTAAGAGCATATATACTAAAATGGGCGTAGATTATGAAAGTATGAGAATAATTTTAAGTATGAAATTGACTCTTGATAGTAGAAGAACATCTACAGTAATGCAAAACTCTAATAGTGAAGGTGACAAAGAGGACAAAAATTCATTTAATAAAGCATTAATCATGTATGCAATTATGGGTATTTTCATTGGAATAATAACAATGTTTCCATTTAATACTATGTATACTTATACCATAGTTTTTGGTATGTTTATGTTTTTTATATTAACAATTTTTATATCAGATTTTTCAAGTGTTCTTTTAGATGTGAGAGATAAGAATATAATAGGGACTAAAGGTGTTGATAATAAGACAATTAATGCAGCAAAGCTAACACATATATGTTATTATATCTTTCTAACTTCATTGGCATTATCTTGGCTTGCAATAATAGGTTCATTTAAATCAGGTATTTTAATAGGAATTATTTTTATATTAGAATTAATGGTAATAGATGTATTTATGGTTGTAATAACTGCACTATTATATCTATTGATTTTAAGATTTTTTGATGGTGAAAAAGTTAAAGACATAATAAATTTTGTTCAAATAGGATTAACGATAATAATGACGATAAGTTATCAATTTTTAGGTAGAATGTTTGATATAGTTGATATAAATATAGTATACAAAAGTAATATATGGAACTTATTTTTACCACCTATGTGGTTTGCATCACCTTTACATGTGATTGATGGAGGTCAAATTAATAAAATAATAATTATTTTAATTATATTAGCAGTTATTGTACCAATAATAGCCATTAGTTTATATATAAAGAATACATCTAAGTTTGAAGATTCTCTTTCTAAATTAAACATTGCAAAAGATAGTGAAAAAGAAAAGAAAAATAGACTTTTTTATAGAATTGGAAAATGGACATGCAGAAATAATGAAGAAAAAGCAGTTTATGATCTTTCTGCTTCTATAATAAAAAGAGAAAGAGAATTTAAACTTATGACATATCCTAGCTTAGGATTTGATATTGTATTTCCACTATTATTCATATTTATGTATTCAATGGATTCTATAAGTGAAATAAAAAATATATCGTTATATATGTCATTAAATATTTATTGGTTTATTTTTATGGTTCCTACACTATTAATGACACTACAATATTCTAATGATTATAAAGGTGCATGGATTTATGAAACAACTTATATAAGTGATAAATCTAATATATATAAAGGTGCATATAAAGCATTATTAGCCAATATATTATTACCATTATATTTATTTGAAAGTATCATTTTCATAGTCATTTTTGGTACTAAAGTATTGCCAATTTTAATTATTGCTTTTGCATTCTTATTAGTTTTCATAGTCATTGAGCATATGTTAGGTAAAAATGCCTTGCCTTTTACACTAAAATTTGGAGACGTAAATAAAAGTCAAAATTTAATTAATACTTTATTAGGTATGGTTATTTTATGCGTAGGAGTAGGAATAAATTATTTGGCGTTGTTTAATGTATATGCATTAATAGGATATAGCATAATTTTAATAGTTATTGCATTTGTTCTGTGGAGTAAATGTATTAAAGCTTAGAATTTATTTGGTAAAGAAGTAATGAATTAGTTTTTGCTATTTTCTATTGCTTCTTTATTTTTTTACCAATATATCAAAAATAAACTTATAATATAGTTATTAGAAATAAAGGTGGTGATGGTAATAAAAAAGTTTAGAATTATATCTATTTCCTTGTTAATACTAGGTGTTTTACTTAATGTAATCACAAATAATATGCCGAATTTGGTGGAGAAATATTATTCCAATGGAATTAACATATACATTATAAAATTTATGAGTAAGATTTTTAGTATTTTTCCTTTTTCTTTATTTGAAATTCTAATTTATATTGCAGTATTGTCTATGTTAATATTTTTGATTTACTCAATTTATTTTATACTTAAAAATCCTAGAAAGACTTTTGTTTACTTAAAAAATTCAATATTAAATATAATATCCGTAGTAGGTATAGTTTATTTTCTGTTTGTTGTATTATGGGGAATAAATTACAATCGCATGGATTTGAAAGACTCGTTAATTGCAGATTATAATATAAGTCATAATGAAAATATTAAAAACGTTAATTATGATAAAGATGATTTAGTAAATTTATATAAGTTTTTAGTTGGAAAATGTAATGATACAAGGAATAAAGTTTTGGAAGATGATAAAAATGTAATGAAATGTAATACAAATCGCAAAGAAGTTTTGAAAAGAGCTAATAATGGATATGAAAATGTTAGTATTTTAAATTTAAATAAAATAGGAAATTATGCTCATGCAAAAGCAATATTGAACTCAAATTTATTATGTTACACAGGAATAACAGGAATTTACTCACCTTTTACAGGAGAAGCAAATGTAAATATTGCTGCACCAGATATTTATATTCCTTTTACCACATTACATGAAATGGCTCATCAAAGGGGTTATGGCAGTGAAGATGAGTGTAACTTTTTAGCTTATTTAGCTTGTATAAATAATGGAGACTTTGATTTTCAATACTCAGGATATATATTAGCACTTAAATACACAGCATCAGCTCTTGCAAAAGTAGACTATGATAAATTTAAAGATTTAAGTAGTAATTTATCTCAATCAGTAAAAAATGACTTAAATAATAGTAGTGAGTTTTGGAGTAAATATGAAGGAAAGGTAAATGAAGTATCAGACAAAATGAATAACAATTATTTAAAAGCTAATGGAGTAAAAGAAGGTACAGCAAGTTATGGAGACGTAGTTAACTTATTTTTAGTGTATTACAGTTTATATGGATTTAATTAAAAATAGCTATAAATTAGTTAATAAAAAATTAACTTTTAACCATCAGATATTGCATTTGATCATGCTAAAAAAAACAGATTAATAAATAAAGTAATTAAATAATATAAAGAGCTCATATTTTATGAGCTCTTTATATTATTTAATAGAAGTGATTTTTATTGAATCCAGATTATTTGAAGAACTTAAAATAGCTTCTCCTTTGATTTCAATATCGTAATTGCATAATGGATTTTTACAAATTAAATAAGTTAAAAATTCAAAGGAATTTTCAACAGAGCCTCTTTTATTAGTAGTTTTTATCAAACCTTCAATTTTAAAGTCATATGGGTATGTATGATTGCATTTAGGGCACTTAATATTACAATTATGATTTATGGTATTTTTATAATTCAAAAAATACACCTCCAATTAGTTTAAATAGTTCTATTTATTATTTACATAAAAATAATAAAATAAGCTAAATATTATCTAAAATCAAATCTTAATGATATACAAATTGAAAGAAAAACAATAGAATGGATTATAATTAATATATAATAATATTGATTTGAAAATAAAAAATAAGGAGGGATATAATAATGGATATTTTTATAATAGAAGATGATATAGCTTTAAGCAGAGAAATTAGCTTAACTTTAAGTAAGTGGGGATACAGCGCTTGTGAAGTGAATGATTTTGAAAATATAACAGATGAGGTTTTACAATGTAATCCAAAATTAATTTTAATGGATGTTAATTTACCTTGTTATGATGGATTTTATTGGTGTTCACAAATTAGAAATTTTATGAAAGTGCCAATAATATTTATTTCTTCTAGAGATAATGATATGGATATAATAATGTCCATAAATATGGGGGGAGATGACTACATTACTAAACCTTTCTCGCCACAAATTTTAGTTGCAAAAATTCAAGCCATACTTAGAAGAACTTATTCTTATAATAATGACTTAAAAAGTGAAATAATAAAATTCAAAGATATAACACTGAATATAGTTGACGCCAAGATATACTTTAAAGATGAAAATACAGAGCTTACTAAAAATGAGTTGAAAATAATGAAAATATTAATGGAAAATCAAGAAAAAATCGTAAGTAGAGATGAAATAATAGAAGAACTTTGGGATACAGATGAATTTATAAGTGAAAATACTTTAACAGTAAATGTTAATAGGTTGAGAAAGAAACTAGACTCAATAGGACTAAATGACTTTATAGAAACTAAAAAAGGACAAGGATATATAATAAAATGAGTTTAATAAAATATTTAAGAGAAGTAAAAATATTTTTGATTTTAATAATTTTAATAATGTTAATAGTTGATGTTACCATGCTACTAGATCCTAATTTAAGTAATAGTATGGATACTTTAATTTATATTGATATTTTATCAATTTTATCTGTTGTTATTTTCATATTTATTGGATATGGCAATTATAAGAAAAAAATAAAAAAACTTATAAATTCAATACATAACATAAGAGAAGAACATGATGATTTGGAAAGGGATTATATTTATAAGAATGTAAAACATTTAATTGAAGAGAATGAGAAAGAAGTAGATAGTTTAAGAAATGAATTAGAAGATATAAATGATTACATGACAAACTGGATTCATGAAGTGAAGATTCCAATTTCGGTTCTCCAAATAATAGGAAAAAGAGTAAATGAAATTGATAATAGGAGGGAATTATCTAAGCAAATTAACAGTGAAGTTAGTCGTATAGATAAACTAGTGGAACAAGCAATGTATTCAAGTCGAGCAGGAAACTATAATTCAGACTTTATAATAAATGAAGTAAACTTGGATCAAGTAGTAAAAGAAGTAATAAAGAAAAATAAATATCAATTTATATATAACAAAATTGATTTGAATGTTAATCAGTTAAATAAAACTGTTCTTACTGATAAAAAATGGATTACTCATATAATTGAGCTAATAATTGATAATGCAATCAAGTATAGTCATATGGGTGGAAAAATAGAAATTTATTTGAAGGAAAATAAAAAAGCATGTGAACTTCATATAAAAGACCATGGTATGGGAATTGTACCTCAAGATATAGAAAGAATATTTGACAAAGGATTCACTGGAGAAAATGGAAGAAAGAAAACAAAATCAACGGGTATGGGACTTTATATATCAAAGAAAATCTTAAATAAATTAAGTCACGATATAAATGTAATATCAACGCCAAATGAATTTTGTGATATATATATTACTTTCTACAACTTATCAGATTACTTCAATGTGACATAAATGACACATATTATCTCCAAAGTGTTAGGTTAAGAGATGGAAGCAAATACCTTAAACCTATAAAATATAAGTATAATAAATATTAGAAATTTGGAGGGTAATATGTTAAAAACTATTAATTTGAAAAAAGATATTAAAAATAATAAAAATACATTTAAGATATTAAAAGATATTAATTTAGACGTAAAAGAAGGCGAATTTTTATCCATAATGGGACCTTCTGGAGCAGGAAAAACTACTTTGCTAAATATTTTATCAACAGTAGATAAACCTACATCAGGAAATGTATATTATGCGAATAAAGATATAAGTAAAATGAATAACAAAGAGCTATCTAAATTTAGAAGAGATAATATTGGTTTTATTTTTCAGGATTATAACTTATTAGATAGCATGAGCGTGGAGGATAATATAGCCCTACCTCTTGTAATTGGTAATGAAAAACAAAGCAAAATAAAAGAAGAAGTTATGAGACTTGCTAAGTTTTTTGGAATAGAGGCTCATCTTAAAAAATATCCTTATGAATTATCTGGAGGACAAAAACAAAGAGCAGCAACAGCTAGAGCTCTTATAACATCACCAAAGATAATTTTTGCTGATGAGCCAACAGGAGCGCTAGATTCAAAATCATCATCAGAGTTATTAAATTGTTTAAAAGATATGAATGAAAAATTTAACGTGACAGTTATTATGGTTACACACGATCCATTTAGTGCAAGTTACTCTAAAAAGGTTATCTTTATGAAAGATGGAAAACTAAATGCTAGGATAGATAGCTCAGGAAATAGAAAAGAATTTTACAATAGTATAATGAATTTACTTACTTCCATGGGAGGTGAAGTAAATGAACTTCTTTAAACTTTCCTTTATGAACTTAAAACAAAATTTGAAAAACTATGGAATGTACATATTTTCTATGGTATTTTCTATTGTAGTATTTTATAACTTTATAACATTGATGTTTAGTGAACAATTTAGACAGATACAGGATTTAAATGTAATATCATCTTTAGCAGGTGTTTGTGCATTAGTATTGTGTTTATTTTTCGTGTTTTTTATTTCTTATTCAAGTAGTTTTTTTATAGAGCAAAGAAAAAAAGAATTTGGTATTTACACTTTTATGGGTGTTGAAAATAATAAAATAGCTTTACTATTTGCTGGTGAAGGATTGCTAACAGGTATAATAGCTTTAGCTGGTGGTATACTTGGTGGAATTTTAACTAATAAATTATTTTTAATGGCATTGGCTAAAATTTCTAAAGTAAGCACTGTGATGAGGTTTGAAATTTCAAAAGAAGCCATTTTAATAACTAGTTTAATTTTTTTATGTATATTAGTCTGTGTTTTTATTAAAGAATATATAGTTTTATTAAAAACTGATATAACAAAACTTATTAATGCAACAAATATATATCAAAGTGATAATAGTAAAAATAAGACTTTACAAGGTATTTTAGGATTAATAGTTATAGTTTTAGCTTATGCTGTGATTTTATATTACAAAAGATATAATATACCATTTCCAATTGCCATATTTGCTACAGTAATTATGGTTATAATAGGAACAATGCTATTGTTTAAAGGATTTTTCACCTTTTTAGTGTCAAAATTAATTAATAATAAAAACTTCTTATATAAAAATACTAATGTATTAAGTTACAATAATATAATTTTTAGAATAAGAGATAATAATAAAGTTCTAGGTCAAATTGCAGTATTAATAACTTGTTGCTTAACTTGTGTAATAGTATCTATTGCCACTAGGACTGTTTTTACTGAAGGTAAAGAATCTGAATATCCATACAGTATAACCTATGAAGGAAATTTAGATAATAAGGTTGTTCAAGAAGCTTTAAACAAAAGTGATGAGAAGGTTGATTTTAAACTACAAACTGAGCTTATGTATATTGATATTACTGAAAATGGTAAAAAAGAATCACCGTTTATGTTTGCAGGTAATATGGATTTTATAAAATATTCAGATATAAAAAAAATATGTGAGTATAGAGACCTGGATAATGAGAATAAATTTTTAAATACACAGATAAAAGATAATGAAGCAATATTAATAATTCCTAAAAACTTAATAAATGCCTTTGACTTTAAAGTGGATTTTGATTTAGGTAATAAAAATATTAAAATAATTGACTATTATGCAATGAATTTATTTGGATTTTTTAGAGGTAATCTTCCATCTGTTATTGTAAACGATAGTACATTTAATTCTTTAAAAAAAGACTTAAATAAAGATACAGAAAATATATCTTGTATCACCTTAGAAAACTTTGATAATAGTGCCAATATAGTGAAAGATATAAAGAAAAACAGTAATATGAAACCTTATAGTGTAGATAATTTCAATGAAGATAGGTATAATTTTATAAATGCAATTTACTTTATAGGTCTATTTATGTCATTGGTATTTATAATATCTGTAGGAAGTATTATGTACTTTAAATGTATTTCTGATGCAAGTAAAGATAAGCCAAGATTTGATACATTGAGAAAAATCGGAACAAATCAAGAATATATTAATAAATCTATTTATAAACAAGTGGGAATATTTTTCTTATTTCCAGCTATAGTAGCTATTGTTCATAGCGCAGTAGCTAGTTATGCAGTAACAAATTTGTTTAACCAAGATGGAAGATTCTCTACAATATTAACCACTGGCATTTTCTCAGTAATTTATTTTATTTATTACTTACTAACTTCAAAAAAATATATATCTTTAACAAAATAATGAATTAAGCCGTATTTTATTTAATTAGACTAGATGAAATATGGCTTATATTATATTGTGAAACTTTATATTATGTTTTAATGCCACAGAATAATCCATTAACTTTTATTGCATATAAAGTAAAATAATTAATGAAATATATTATTAGACTCTATTGTAAGAATATATTAATAATAGTAAAATAAAAATACTTATTAAAAAATATTTAAGGAGAGAAAATTATGGCTGAAGATAATAGGTTCATATATTGCTCAAAATGTGGGAAAAAAAGTTCAAAAGATGCTAAGTTTTGTACAAATTGTGGAAATAAATTAATAACAATAGAGGATAGTATAAAAAGTACTACTGAAAATATTAAAGATGCTATAAAAAATAATGAAACATATAGAAGTTTTACAGATAATAATTATGATGAAAATTATAGAGCTGACTTTGATAATAGAGATATGGTTAAATTTATACAAACGAAAGAAGAATATTATATACCTAAATTTAAGGAAATCCAAGAGATATATAAATCTACTAGTTGGAACTGGGCTGCATTTTTCTTCAATTCATGGTGGTTTTTATATAGAAAAATGTATGTTATAGGTTTTGGACTTATTGTAGCAGATATATTAATTGGATTGCTGATGCCAACTGTATCATTAATTGCAAGTATAGCCATAGCAGTGATTTCAGGATTATATGGAAATATAGCTTATTTAAAACATATACAAAAGCAATTAAATTCTTTCACTAATATGGGAGAGGATATAAAGCAAAGATTAATATTAAATAAAGGTGGAGTTAATATAGCAATACCAATAATATTAGCTATAATTACCATAGTTTTTTTATTATTGATAGGTGCATTAGGAACATTTTTATTTATGTTCTCTTCTCCATATTATTACTAAAATTATATAATTTAATAATAATTAAGACACATAAACATTTATGTTTATGTGTCTTTTTTTATTTACATAGAATTATTTATTGGATTTACTGTAAAAAGGTTAATAATCTAATTATTTTAAAAACCTTTGTGCTACAATTTAATTAAGTTATTTAAATTTAATAGATAGGCTAATCAATAGATGATAATAAAAATATATATAAAGAATTTATCATTTTTGATAACTCCACACATGAATCACTTATTTATGTGCTAACCAAATTTAGGAGGAAATTTATGAATAAAAAATTTAATGTTAAAAGACTAGTTCAGACTAGTTTATTAGTTGCATTACAAATAATATTAACTAGATTTTGCTCTATACAAACGCCTATAGTTAGAATAGGATTCGGTTTTTTACCGGTGGCTATAATTGCTATTATGTACGGACCAATATGGTCTGGTGTTGCAAATGGTATAGCAGATATTATAGGTGTAGTACTATTTCCAACAGGAGCTTTTTTCCCAGGATTTACACTTACGGCCATATTGTCGGGAATAGTATATGGAGTATTTTTACATAATAAGGCAGTTACGTGGACAAGAATAATAGGAACTGTTTTAGTTATAGATATAATTTTAAATTTAGGTCTTGATACTTATTGGTTATCTATTTTAATGGGTAAAGGATTTATAGGATTATTACCAACGCGTTTACTTAAAGAAGCTATTATGATACCGTTAAAAGTTATAACAATAGGTATTGTTTGGAAAAAATTTATAGTGAAATTACCTAAATTTTCACAAGCTATATAAGAAAAATGATTTGTATAAGATTTAACCACTGCGAATTTAGATTAAAAATAATAGTTGTTTAGCAATTCATATCAGAACTATAATGGCTAATATTGGGGTAAGTTTTTGATTTTTATTAAGTAACTTTAATGTATGATAAAAGCGATTATAATTTTTATAAGCACTTTTGTATATTTATTACATCTAATTATCTAATGATTTTGAATTGTCGAAAAAATCAGAAAAAATATATAAGAAAATGAACAAAAACAGTTGAAAAATATTATGAACTCACATACAATGATTTTAGAATTAAATAAATCCAAATGATATTTACGAGAGACGTTTTTACTTAGGTAAAAAGGCCGAAGAAGCAATCTGAAAATTGCCATTAAATTTTCAGAGAAACTTTCAGGCAAGAATATCGTAAATTGATGGAACTCTGGAAAGACTTTGCTCATTAAGAGTGAAAGTCACCGACGAAGAAAATGAGATTATCTCGCTAAAACTTTCAGGTAAATGAACAGAGGATATGTGGCTACTACTTGTAGTGTCTGCATATCCTCTTTTTTATGTTTATATAAAAAATGTGATGGGGGAGTAGGAGAATGATAGAATGTATGGAGTTAAAAAGAACTAAGTTATTTTCTACACATGAAAAATTAAATGCAAAAATGTTTGAATTTGCAGGATGGGAAATGCCATTAGAGTATGCAAGTGCAACTAAAGAACATGACTATGTAAGAAGAAGTGCTGGGCTATTTGATGTTTCTCACATGGGAGAAGTTGAAGTCAAGGGAAAAGAAGCATTTAATTTTATACAGTATTTAATTACAAATGACATTACAAACCTGAAAGCAGAAGAGATTATATACTCACCAATGTGTTATGAAAATGGAATGGCAGTAGATGATTTGTTAGTTTATATGATAGAAGAAGAAAATTATTTACTAGTAATTAATGCTGGTAATATAGATAAAGATTATGAATGGATTAAAAATCAAAGTGAAGAATTTGATGTAAATATAAGTAACGTATCTAATTATGTTTCTCAATTGGCAATACAAGGTCCAAAAGCTGAAGAAATATTATCTAAGTTAGTAAATATAAATTTAAATGATATAGAATTTTATAAATTCAAAAATAATATAGAGGTTTGTGGAGAAAAATGTATAGTTTCAAGAACAGGTTATACTGGTGAAGACGGATTTGAAATATACTGCGATGAAAATGTAGTAGAGAAAATATGGAATGATATTTTGGAAGTAGGAAAAGATAGCATAACACCAGCAGGTCTTGGGGCTAGAGATACTTTAAGAGCAGAGGTGAATTTACCTCTTTATGGCCATGAAATAAGTGAAGAAATATCTCCTCTAGAAGGTGGGTTAGGAATATTTGTTAAACTGAATAAAGAAAATTTTATAGGTAAAGAAGCTTTAATTGGTTTAAAGTCACAGGAAACTCAAAGAAAATTAGTTGCTTTTGAAATGCAAGGAAAAGGTATGATAAGAAGTGGCTATGAAGTAGAAGTAGATGATAAAGTTATAGGATTTGTTACTACTGGACTTAAATCTCCTACTTTAGACAAATTTATAGGAATGGCAATTATAGATAGTAATTATGCCAAAGTTGGAAATGAAATAGGAGTAAGAGTAAGAAAAAAACTTGTAAGTGCAGTAATAGTAAAAAGACCTTTTTATAAAAAACAATATAAAAAATCTGAAATAATAAAGGAAGAATATAAGCAATATTCATATATACCAGCGACTCATGAAGATGAAGAAAAAATGCTTAAAGCATGTAAAGTAAATACAATAGACGATCTATTCTCAGACATACCTGACAGTTTAAAATTAAAAAGAGATTTACAGTTAGAAGAATCAAAATCAGAATTAGAAGTTAGTCAAATAGTAAAAAACATAGCAGATAAAAATATAAGTACAGAAGAATTAACTTGCTTTTTAGGAGCAGGGGCTTATGATCATTATGTTCCTTCGATCATAAAACATATTACATCAAGAAGTGAATTTTACACAGCATATACACCATATCAAGCAGAAATAAGCCAAGGAACATTACAAAGTATATTTGAATTCCAATCAATGATAGCAGAAATAACAAAAATGGATATAGCAAATGCATCTATGTATGATGGTGCAACAGCAGCAGTGGAAGGATGCTTATTAGCAGTTTCAAAAACTAGACGTAAAAAAGTAGTAGTAGGAAAAACTGTTCATCCAGAAACAAGAAAAATATTAAAAACTTATTTACAATTTAATAATTGTGAAGTTGTGGAAGTTGATTATGATAGGGAGTTAGGTATGACGGATTTAAATAGATTGAATGAAGTAGTAGACGAGAACACTGCTTGTGTACTACTTCAAAACCCAAACTTTTTTGGTGTTATAGAAGACGTTGATGAAGTGGGTCAAATAGCTCATGGCAAAAAAGCTATGTATGTATTAAGTGTAAATCCAATAACTTTGAGTGTACTAAAGTCTCCAGGAGAAGTAGGAGCAGATGTAGCTGTGGGAGATGCTCAGCCTTTAGGAAATGCATTAAACTATGGCGGACCATATGTAGGATTCTTAGCTATAAAATCAGGTTTAATAAGAAAAATGCCTGGTAGAGTAGTTGGTCAAACAGTAGATAGAGATGGAAATAGATGTTACTGTTTAACTCTTCAAACCAGAGAACAACATGTTAGACGTGAAAAAGCAACTTCAAATATATGCTCTAACCAAGGTTTGTGTGCATTAAACTCAGCAATTTATATGGCAACTATGGGTAAAAAAGGCTATGAGGAAGTAGCAATGCAAAATATACAAAAATCACATCATGCATATAAGAAAATAAGTAAAGGCGGAAAATTCCAGATACTATTTAAAGGAAAATTCTTCAATGAATTTGTGATGAAATCACCAATTGAAATAAAGGAACTAAATAAAAAATTGTTAGAGAATAATATACTTGGAGGATATGATTTAGGCAAAGATTATCCAGAATTGGCAGATTGCACTATGATTTGTGTAACTGAAAAAAGAAGTGCAGATGAAATAGATAAATTAATGAGAATTATGGAGGGAATGTAAAATGAAAGAATATAATAGCTTATTAATTGAAATTTCCAAGGAAGGAAGAAAAGCTTATTCTCTTCCAAAACTAGACGTAGAACTTACAAAACTAGATGAAATGCTAGATCATAATATGATAAAGAAAACTGATTTAGAATTACCTGAATTAAGTGAGTTAGATGTAGTAAGACATTATACTTTATTATCAAATAAGAATTTCGGTGTGGATACAGGATTTTACCCTCTAGGATCTTGTACTATGAAGTATAATCCAAAAATAAATGAAGATATGGCTTCACTTAGCAAATTTACTAATATGCATCCTTATCAGCCAGTTGAAACATCACAAGGATCTTTAGAATTAATGTACAATTTATCAAAAATGTTATGTGAAATAACAGGAATGGATGAGGTAACTTTACAGCCTTCTGCAGGAGCACATGGAGAATATACAGGGCTTATGATGATAAGAAAATACCATGAAAGTAGAGGCGATTTAAAAAGAACTAAGGTTATAGTACCAGACTCTGCTCATGGAACAAATCCTGCCAGTGCAAATATGGCTGGGTTTGATATTATTGAAGTTGAATCAACTAAAAATGGAGCAGTTGATATAAATAAATTAAAAGAAGTACTAAATGATGAAGTAGCTGCATTAATGTTAACTAATCCAAGTACTCTAGGATTGTTTGAAAGAAATATAGAAGAAATAGCAAATCTAGTTCATGAAGATGGAGGACTTTTATATTACGATGGAGCAAATACAAATGCAATTATGGGAATAACTAGAGCAGGAGACATGGGATTTGATGTAGTTCACTTGAATTTACACAAAACATTTGCGGCACCTCATGGTGGTGGAGGGCCTGGAAGTGGTCCAGTAGGAGTAAAAAAAGATTTAATTCCTTATTTACCAGTGCCAACAATAGAAAAAGTAGATGATAAATATATATTAAATTATGATAAAAAGGACTCTATAGGAAAAATTAAAAATTACTATGGTAATTTTTCAGTAATGGTTAGATCTTTTGCATACATCTTAACTATGGGTAAAGATGGACTTAAAAAAGCAAGCCAAATGGCTGTTTTAAATGCAAATTATTTAAAAGAAAAGCTAAAAGAGAACTATGATTTGCCAATAGATGAAGTTTGTAAACATGAATTTGTATTAAAAGGACCTCATGGAGAATACAATACAATGGATATTGCAAAAAGAATGTTAGATTATGGCTATCATCCACCAACGGTTTACTTCCCATTAATAATTAGAGAAGCAATGATGATAGAACCAACTGAAACAGAAAGCTTGGAGACTTTAGATAAATTTATAGAAGCTATGAAATCCATAGCAAAAGAAGGAAGAGAGAGCCCAGAACTATTGACTTCAGCTCCTCATAACACTATTATTAGTAGAGTTGATGATGCAAGAGCAGTGAAAAAACCTATATTAACTTGGAAGAATAGATAAAAAATTAATATACCTAAAAAAATACCTAAGTAGTTATATAATTATATATTTCTTAGGTATTTTTTATTATAGTGTATAATAAGAAAATAAATATGTATTGGAGGATAAAAAATGTTCAAAATAGATGAAATAATTTATGATTGTCCAGTAGAAGCTTTGTCTAATATATTAGGTAAAAAATGGGTTGCAGTTATAATCTGGGAGATAAAAAGTGAAAAAATAAGATTTGGAGAGCTACAAAGGAAAATAGAAGGTTGTAGCAAAAAAATGTTAACACAGCAATTAGATTTATTAATTAATAATAAAATAGTTGTAAAAGAGAAGAAAACTATAAATAACACTATGGAGTCTACTTATTATTTAAGTGATAGCGGATTAAAATTACTTCCTATTATGGAGAGTATGATTCATTGGAGTAACAGTAACTTATCTTGTGACAAAGAGCATAAGTAGTTACAAAAAAGTGCCTAATTGAGTCATATTAATAATCTTGTTACTATTTAATCGAGAATAATAAAAGAGATAACAGGGGGACTTAATATGATAAATAAATATGATGCTATAATAATAGGATTTGGAAAAGGTGGAAAAACTTTAGGTGCTGATTTAGGCAGTAAAGGTTTAAAAGTAGCTTTAATAGAAAAATCTAAACAAATGTACGGAGGAACTTGCATAAATGTGGCATGTATTCCTACTAAATCTTTAGAGAATCAAGCTAGTAAAATTAGAAGACACAATCTTAATGATTTTAATGAAATGAAATTAAAATATGAACAAGCCATAGAAAATAAAGACGCTTTAACAAAAAAGCTAAGAATGGCTAATTATAATAAATTAGATAAAAATGAAAACATAACAATATTTACGGGAGAGGCATCTTTTGTAAATGAAAATACTGTGGAAGTTAACACTTTAAATGATGAAAAAATAATATTAGAAGGTGAAAAAATATTTATAAATACAGGTTCTAAGTCTTTTATACCAAGTATAAAAGGTATTGAAAACACTCAAATAGTTTATACGAGTAAAACTTTAATGAATTTAAAACAATTGCCTAAAAAAATAACTATAATAGGGGCTGGATTTATAGGACTAGAATTTGCAGGTATTTATAGTTCTTTTGGTAGTGAAGTGACAATAATAAATACTCATGATACTATTCTTCCTAAAGAAGATGAAGACGATGTAGCTGAAATAGTAAGTATACTTGAGAAAAGAGGAGTTAAGATATTAAATAAAGTTTCAATTAAAGAGATAATAGAAGAAAATAATGTTGCAAAAATACAGTACACTGATGGAAATGAAGAAAAGGAATTAATAAGTGATATAATTTTAGTGGCAACAGGAAGAAAAGCAAATATAGAAAACCTTAAACTTGAAAATGCAGGTGTAAAACTAAATGATAGAGGATTTATAAAAGTAGATAACACTTTGCAAACTACGACAAAAAACATATGGGCAATTGGAGATGTAAATGGGGGGCCTCAATTTACTTATATTTCTCTAGATGACTATCGTATAATTGTAAATCATTTATTTGGAGATAAAACTAGAAAAGTCAGTGATAGAAAAAATATACCTAGTGCCTTATTTCTAGATCCTCCTTTTGCTAGAGTAGGATTAAATATTAAACAAGCAAAAGAAAAAGGGCACAAAATTTTAGTAGCAAAAATGGAAACGGAAAATATTCCTCGAGCAAAACAAATAGGAAAAACAGAAGGTTTTATTAAAATAGTTATAGATAAAGATACAGAAGAGATTTTAGGTGCAACTATCATATGTGATGAATCTAGTGAAATGATTCATCTACTACAATTAGCAATAGATATGAAAGTAAAATACACATATTTAAGAGATAGAATTTATGCACATCCAACTATGACAGAAGGTATAAACGATGTATTATCACCGGCTATGATAAAAGAAATATAGAAAAAAGTAGCTGTTGCACAACAATTTTTTATTGTTTGTGTGACAGCTACTTTTTATTAGTTACTTATCTCATAATAGTATAAGCCATATAAGCTACGTATAATATAAGGAATATAATACCTTGTGATTTTACAAGTGAATTGTCTTTTTTCATAAAGAAGTATAAAAGTACAGTTATAGCAACCATGAATATTACATCTATTAAGGCAAAGGCACTTATAGTTATAGGACTTATAGTAGTAGCCAATCCTAAAACTAATAAGATGTTAAATATGTTAGATCCTATAACGTTTCCTATTGCTATTTCTGTTTCACCTTTTTTTATTGCCACAACAGATGTTACAAATTCAGGTAACGATGTACCAATAGCAACTATTGTTAATCCAACTAAGTTAGCACTCATTCCAAAAGATGTTGCTATGTCAGTAGCAGAATCAACAACCATATCTCCACCTAATACTATACCAACAACACCAATTATACTTAGCAAAATAGTTTTTGGCATAGATGATTGTCCAGCAACTTCTACATCCATAGTTGTTGCAGCCTCGTTAGCAGTTTCTTGACTACTTTTTTTAGCAGACTTTACTGTATCAATTAAAAAATATGCAAATACAGCTAGTAGTATTAATCCTTCTATTCTACTAATATTTAAATTTAATCCAAATAGTAATAGCAAAGCACTAACTAATAGTAAAAAAGGTGCATCTTTTTTTATTGTACCTTTTTGAACTGGTAGTTTAGCGATTATTGCTGAAACACCAAGAACTACAAGTATGTTGAAAAAGTTTGATCCAACAACATTAGCTACACTCATATCATTTTGTCCAGCTAATGATGATGTAATACTTACAGCTGCTTCTGGTGCACTTGTTCCCATGGCAACAATTGTAAGTCCTATAACCATGGCAGGAACATTAAATTTTTTTGCTATAGATGATGCCCCTTCCACGAATAAATCAGCTCCTTTTATAAGAAAAAAGAAACCTATAATTAAAAGTAAAAATGACATTTTAATTCCTCCGAATTTCATTAAAATAATTTTGACGATATTATAGGATACCACAAAAACTGAATATTTACAAAGTATTTTGAAAGAATCATGGTAGTGGTAATATGTTTATATATTGTATAAATTTAATTAATTTTTTAATAATAAAATAAGCTATTTATAAAAATAAATAGCTTATTTTATTATTAATCTTTCACTTTTAGGATTTCAAATAATTGAATCATTAAAATATATTCTTTGAACTTTATTCCACCCTTTAGGATTAAATATATATTCTACATTTCTTTAAAAAATTATTCCTGGAAATTATAATAACTTAAACATATTTGTTAAAATGGAATAAATTAACTAATATAATAGTATGTAGAGAAAAACTTTTAATTTAAGGAGAAGAATTATGGAGAAAGAACATATTTTAGTAGTTGAGGACGATGATGATATAAATAATCTTATTGCTAAAACACTGCAAAAACAAGAATATAGAGTTACTCAAGCTTTTTCTGGAAGTGAAGCTAATCTTCGTTTGTCTATGGATAAGTTTCATTTAGTAATGTTAGATTTAATGTTACCAGGAATCACAGGAGAAGAATTAATAAAAGAAATTAGAGAAAAACAAGACATGCCTATTATAGTTATTTCAGCAAAAACTTCCTTGGAAGATAAAGTTAATGTATTAGATTTAGGTGCAGATGATTATTTAACCAAACCATTTGAACTAGAAGAGATATTAGCTCGAGTAAATTCTCAGCTAAGAAGATATAGAAAATTTGGAAATGCGGTTAATTATAACTTGGAAAATAAAGATGGATACAAATTTAAAGAATTAGTATTAAATGAACAATCTAGAACAGTTAAGATTAGGAATGAAAATCTTTCTTTGACTAATCATGAGTTTGATATTTTATATATTTTAATAAAAAATCCAGATAAGGTTTATTCAAGAGAAGCCTTATACGAATTAGTATGGAAAAGTGGCTATTATGGAGAAGACAATTCTGTAAATGTGCATGTGAGTAATATAAGAAAGAAAATAAAAGAAGTAGAAAAAGAAGAGGAATACATAAAAACAGTTTGGGGTATAGGATTTAAATTAAATAATAATCAATAATCTTTAAACTTTCTTTAAACTTTCTTGAATATTTATTAAAAATATTTTTGTATTATTATAAATATAAAGTTAATTAAAATTTAAAAAAATTGAGGGAGATTAAGGATGAAAGCAGTTATAAGAACACATAAACTGTGTAAAAAGTATGGTAAAGATTTTGCATTATCAAATATAAATATTACTGTAAATCAAGGTGATATTTACGGTTTAGTAGGGAATAATGGCTCTGGCAAAACTACATTGCTTAGAATTTTAACAGGTCAAGGAGTAGCCAGTAGTGGTCAATTTGAATTATTTGAAAAATCATCAAAAGAAGAATTAAATAAGGCTAGATGTAGAACAGGAACAATAATAGAATCACCAAGTTTTTATGAAAAATTAACAGTAGAGCAAAATATGGAGTACTATAGAATTCAAAGGGGAATACCAGGTAAGGTCAAAATAGATAAAGTTTTAGAAGAAGTAAATTTATTAGATGCAAAGAAAAAGAAATTTAAAGATTTATCTCTTGGTATGAAACAAAGATTAGGATTAGCATTGGCAATGATGACAGAGCCAGAATTATTGTTATTGGATGAACCTATAAATGGACTAGATCCATCGGGTATTATAGAAATAAGAAATTTACTTTTAAAACTTAATAAAGAAAAGAACATAACAATTCTAATATCAAGTCATATATTATCTGAATTATCAAATGTTGCAACTTGTTATGGATTTTTAAATAAAGGATATTTAGTAGAAGAATTATCAGCAAAAGAACTTGAGGAAAAATGCAAAACTTACTTAGAAATAAAAGTTAGTAGTCCTAAAAAAATGTCAGCATTACTAGAAGAAGAGCTAGGCTATAAGGATTATAAAGTATTGCCAGAAGATAGAATACAGATATTTGAAGGTATTGATAAGCCAGAAAAAATAAGTAATTTAGCTGTTTCTAATAGCATAGGGTTATTAGCTATGGAGGAAAAATCTTTAAATCTTGAAAATTATTATATGTCTTTAATTGGAGGTGTTCAACATGCTTAATTATATAAAAAGTGAATTTTATCGTAATTTACATTCTAAGGGGAATTATATATTTTTATTTGGGTGTATGTCATTTGTTATATTTTTAAATGGAGTACTTGCTGCTTTTGCTAATAATACACCAAACTTTCCTTATGCAGGTACTTGGTTTTCTTTTTCATCATTATATTCAAGTATGGGGATACCACTAGTTTTATGTCTACCTATGGTAGCAGTAGTATTTGGGCAAGAACACAAAAGTCATACTTTAAAAAATGCTATTTCTTATGGTATACCAAGAAGTGAAATTTATTTTGGCAAATTTATAGTTTTATTAGTAATAGCATTAATTAACTTAATTGTTATTAGTGCTGTTTATATTGGAAGTGGTTTGATATTACTTGATAATAGTGGTTCAGTTTATTTAAAGGAATTAATAAGAGCTTTAATAGCTTGTGCACCATTATTTTTGATTAGTAGCACTGTTGCTCATTGCCTTTACTTTATTTTTGACAACGAAACAACAGTTTCCATGTGGTGGGTTTCAATTATGGTTATAATACCAAAAATTTTAGAGTTATTGGGGGCTAGAGTTGAGGTATTAAAAAAAGTAGCACATTTTATGCCATGGAATATAGTGAAAAATATTACACAAGGAAGTGGAGATCATAAATTTATATTCTTTTGGAGTAGCCAACAAGGATTAACAAATTGCTTTATTGTAGGTATCATTGGAACAATAGTATTTTATTTATTGGGAATGAAATTATTTGAAAAGGTTGAAATAAAATAATATTAAAAGGGGGTGTGCAGATTATGATATTTATGGTTATAGTTTTATTTTTTACAAGTGTGTATTTCTCTGCACGCTTTTTTTTACTTTCTAAAAATATTAGAGAAGCAAAAGATAATTTAAAAGAAATCATCAAAGAGATAGGACAAAATAGAAGACTTACTTTGTCTTCTCCACATAATGATATGGAAAACTTATTAGAGGAAATGAATAATTATTTAGAAATAACGCAAAGGGAAAAAATTAAAAATGGACGAAGAGAAAAAGAATTACGAAAAGAAATAGAAAATATATCTCATGATTTAAGAACTCCATTAACATCCATATTGGGTTATGTTGAATTGATGAAGGATGAGGAAATAAGCAATGAAGAAAAATATGAATATATTTCAATAGTGGAGAAAAAATCTAGAGCATTAAAAAATCTAATTCAAGATTTTTATGATTTATCCAGGCTAGAAACTGATGAATATAAGATGGAAACAAAAAATATAGATATACATAAAGAGTTAATGGAACAATTGTTGATTTTTTATAATGATTTTGATAAAAAAAATATACATGTAGAATTGAACCTTGGTGATGAGGCAATAATAATTCAAGGTGATTTAAAAATTATAGAAAGAATTTTTATCAACTTGATTCAAAATGCAATTAAGTATACAAAGGATACTTTTAAAGTATGTATAAAAGAATCAAGAGATAATGTTGATATAATTTTTAGTAATAATGTAAAAAACTTAGAAGAAGTTCATGTAGAAAAACTATTTAATCGTTTTTATATGAAAGATCAATCAAGAAATAATCAAAGTTCTGGATTAGGACTTACCATAACTAAGCTCTTAGTTGAAAAGATGAATGGTAGTATAAAGGCAGAAATAAATGATAACTTTATACATTTTATAATTACTTTTAAGCATGATTTTAAAAGATGAATAAATTTAAAAAATAAGGGAAATACCTAATTATATACTATATATTTGAATAAAATTAACCACATTAAAATTTTAACAAAAACAAATAAACCTTAGTTGTATCAAAAATTATGTATTCATCATATAGTAATATATCTTGAACAAATGGAGGCTATATTATGTGTGGAATTGTAGGATGGTCTAATCTTAAAAATAATATAAGAGATTACTCCCATATAATGGACAAAATGATTAGTACACTTAAGCTTAGAGGACCTGACTCAGGAGGATTAAAAGTTTATAATCATGCATTAATTGGTCATAGAAGACTTGCTATAGTTGACCCAACTGGAGGTCTTCAACCTATGACAAAAAAAATAGGTAATAAAGAATATACGATTTGTTATAATGGAGAACTTTATAACACGGAAGAAGTAAGAGCTGGCTTAATTGCAAAAGGATATTCTTTTGATTCTTATGGTGATACAGAGGTTCTGTTAACATCATATATTGAATATGGAAAAAACTGCGTAGAATATCTTAATGGTATTTTTGCATTTGGAATTTGGGACGAATATAATCAAGAGTTATTTTTATGTAGAGACCCACTTGGAATTAAACCGCTTTTTTACTCTTATAAAGATAGTAATTTAGTTTTTGCATCGGAAATGAAAACTTTATTACAACATCCAAATGTAGATTCAGTAGTAGATAAAGATGGTTTGATTGAACTTATGTCTTTAGGACCAGGAAGAAACTTAGGTAGTGGAATATTTAAAGATATAAAAGAACTTCCACCAGCATTTTATTTAATATTTAATAGCAAAGGTATAACTTTAAATGAGTATTGGAAACTAGAAGTAAGAGAACATGAGGATGATTTAGAAAAAACGAAAAATACTGTTAGAGATTTATTAGTAGAAATCATAGAAAATCAACTTGTTAGTGATGTACCTGTGTGTACTTTTTTATCTGGAGGACTTGACTCAAGTATAATTTCAAAGGTTGCCTTTGATAAATTTAAAGAACAGGGATCTAAAACTCTAAATACTTTTTCTATAGACTATGAAAATAATGATAAATATTTTAAGAAAAGTTTATATCAACCAAACTCTGACTTAGAATATGTAAAAAGAATGGTAGACTTCTTAGGAAGTAATCATCATGGCATTGTTTTAGATAATATTGATTTGGCGCATGCATTAGATGATGCAACTATAGCTGCTGATTTGCCAGGGATGGCAGATATAGACTCATCATTATATTTATTTGCAAAAGAAGTAAGAAAATATGCTACTGTAGCTTTATCAGGCGAATGTGCTGACGAAGTATTTGGAGGATATCCTTGGTTTACAAGAGAGTACGATTCTATTGAAATATTCCCTTGGGCAAATTCTATAGGTTACAGAAAAAATATTTTAAAAGATGATTTAAAACAACTTCCTATTGAAGAATATGCAAAGCAAACTTGTAGAGATAGTATAAATAGAGTAGAAAAATTACCAGGAGAAAGTCACGAAGATAAAATAATAAGAGAGTTATCTTATATAAACATTAAGCACTTTATGCTTACTTTAATTAATAGAAAAGATAGAATGACTATGTCTAATAGTTTGGAAGGCAGAGTACCCTTCGCTGACAAAAGATTAGTACAATATGCTTTTAATTTGCCAAAAGATTTAAAGTTACTACATGGTAGAGAAAAAGGACTACTTCGTGAAGCTGTAAGAGGTTTAGTACCAGATGACATTATAGACAGAAAGAAAAGTCCTTATCCAAAAACTCACAATCCTGAATATACTAAAGAAGTTAGCCAAATGCTAAGATTGATTTTAGAAGACAAAACTTCTCCAATTCATCAGATTGTGGATTATAATTTTGCTTCTAGATTAATTGATACAGGAGGCACATCTTTTGAACAACCTTGGTATGGACAATTAATGACTGGTCCACAAGTTATTGCTTATTTAATTCAGTTTAATAACTGGATGAAGTTTTATAATGTTAAATTAGATATATAGATATGAAAAAGTCATTAATATAAAGTTTATTAATGGCTTTTAAAATTACTTTTGGTAGAATTTTTTGTAAATAAAAATTATTCTGTTAATAAAATATCAATAGTTGCTACTGAAAAAATAGTATGTTAACATTTAAATATAAAATTGAATAAAAATACATGAGAATTGGAGAGTAATATTAAATTGGCATAAGCCTTTATTTAATATTACTTTTTTTGTGTAAATTCATTTTAAAAAAATAATTATATAACTTGGGAAAACGTTTTATAAATAATTATATATGCAATTAAACTATTTAAGCTTATTAAATAAAATTTAATTATAAAATAAGGGGGAAATGTATATGCCAAAATATGTAATGGCACTTGATGCTGGAACTACTAGTAACAGATGTATATTGTTCAATGAGAAAGGAGAAATGTGTAGTGTAGCACAAAAAGAATTTACACAGTATTTTCCTAAACCAGGATGGGTTGAACATGATGCAAATGAAATCTGGTCATCTCAGTTAGGTGTTGCAGTTGAAGCAATGGCAAAACTAGGAATAGGTGCAGAAGATGTAGCTGCAATAGGTATTACTAATCAAAGGGAAACAACTATTGTATGGGATAAAGATACTGGAGAACCAGTATATAATGCTATAGTTTGGCAATGTAGAAGAACATCAGAGTATTGTGATACACTAAAAGAAAAGGGCCTTACAGATAAGTTTAGAGAAAAAACGGGTCTTATAATAGATGCGTATTTCTCTGGTACAAAATTAAAATGGATATTAGATAACGTAGAAGGTGTAAGAGAAAGAGCTGAAAAAGGAGAACTTCTATTTGGTACAGTAGAGACTTGGCTAATATGGAAATTAACTAAGGGTAAAGTTCATGTGACAGACTATTCAAATGCATCTCGTACATTATTATTTAACATAAAAGATTTAACTTGGGATAAAGAAATATTAGACGAATTAAATATTCCAGAATCTATGTTGCCTAAAGCTATGCCATCGAGTGCTGTATATGGATATACAGATTCATCATATTTTGGTAAAGAAATAGCAATATCAGGAGCTGCAGGTGACCAACAAGCTGCTTTATTTGGTCAAACTTGCTTCACGGCTGGAGAAGCAAAAAATACATATGGTACAGGGTGCTTTATGTTGATGAATACAGGAGAAACTCCAGTATATTCTAAAAATGGATTAGTTACTACTATAGCTTGGGGACTTGATGGAAAAGTAAATTATGCACTTGAAGGGTCTATATTTGTTGCTGGGGCATCTATACAATGGTTAAGAGATGAACTTAGAATATTAGATTCAGCAGCTGATTCTGAATATATGGCTAAAAAGGTAGAGGATACTAATGGATGTTATGTGGTACCTGCATTTACAGGACTTGGGGCTCCACACTGGGATCAATATGCAAGAGGTACAATAGTAGGTCTTACACGTGGTGTAAGTAAATACCACATAATAAGAGCTACATTAGAGTCACTAGCATTCCAGGTAAATGATGTATTACAAGCTATGAAAGCTGATTCAGGAATAGAGCTAGAAGCATTAAAAGTTGATGGTGGAGCAAGTGCTAATAATTTATTAATGCAAATGCAAAGTGATATGATTGATGCACCAGTTAAACGCCCAGTTTGTGTAGAAACTACAGCAATGGGGGCAGCATACTTAGCAGGACTTGCTGTTGGGTATTGGCAAAGTAAAGAAGATGTAATAAAAAACTGGGGAATAGACGAAATATTTGAACCAGCTATATCATGTGAAGAAAGAAAAGAAAAAATTGAAGGATGGAACAAGGCAGTTAAACGTTCATATGGATGGGCAAAAGAAGATAAAGAAGATGCAAAAGAGGCAACTAGCTTAAGCTAATAATTAAATTAAATAAGGGAGTGAATCTAAATGTTACCATACATAGGAGAATTTTTAGGTACGATGATTCTAATTTTATTAGGAGACAGTGTAGTTGCCAATGTAAATCTGAATAAATCAGGAATGAAAGGTGCAGGATCAATACAGATTACAATAGCTTGGGGTCTTGCAGTATTATTACCAGCATTTATATTTGGAGCAGCATCAGGAGCTCATTTTAATCCAGCTTTAACTATAGCATTAGCAATTGATGGATCATTTGCTTGGTCTATGGTACCAGGATATATAATTGCACAAATAGCAGGAGCATTTGTAGGTGCATGCTTAGTATATATATTATTTAAATGTCAATTTGATGAAACAGATGATCCAAATACATTAAAAGGTGTATTTTGCACTGCACCATCAATAGAAAATAAACCATATAATTTTTTAAGTGAAATAATAGGAACTTTTGTTTTAGTATTTGCAATAAAAGGAATTGGTAATGTTGCCGGTGTTGGAGATATGGGATTAAATTATCTATTTGTATTTGGAATAA